>DASTZT010000188.1:0-4683 GCA_035764225.1 Ktedonobacteraceae bacterium | reverse complement strand
TGACATCAAGTCCACCAGAGGTAAACGCGCCGCCCCCGTGATCGGCTCGCGGCCATCAATCGTTTCGCCTTTGCTATTGATGATCCGCCCTAAAATCTGCCTGCCAACGGGAATTGTTATACTGTTACTCATTTTTCTCTGCCTTTCTTTAAGGTTAGGGTTACAGTTCGATATCTACGGTTTGAGACCGCAATACTTCCGCAATTGCGTCATACCCTTTTATAAAAGCCCAATCAGCTGCGGTACGCCCTAGCTCGTCCGGGATTGTTGCATCGGCACCGTAACGCAACAGCAATTGGACAAGCTCGCTATAGCCTTTGAGCGCGGCCCAATGCAGTGCCGTCCGGCCCGACCGCCCTTGAGCATTGACCTCCACATTGGATGCAAGCAGCAACTGCACAATCTCTCGATAATCTCGCATCGCGGCCCGGCACAATTCGCCGCTCGCATCCGCGCCATGAGCAAGCAGACGCTCCACCACATCTACATGGTTGTACAAAACGGCCATACGCAATGGCGTGATACCATTGCCCGTTCTGGCATTGATGTTTGCTCCAAATGCCAATAAAAGATCGACCAGCGCGGTGTGCCCATAGGCTGCTGCTTCGTGCAGGGCGGTATAACCAATGGGAAATATGAGGGAGCGTTGTCCTATATCCTCGACCCGCCAGACAGTTTTGGCGTTCGTCAGGAATGGGTCGCGTTCCAGCAATGCTCTGACCTGAGTAATATCGCCCAGGCGCGTTGCAATCAGCAGCCGCACCCTGCTGGGGAAAGATTGTTCGTACGAACGTGGCTGCGCTTGTAGCGTGTCTCGTGCAGCATCCACTAACAAGAGCTTGAGGCGTTTCCTGGCATCAAAGAGCCGCTTTTTAATCGTGGTGAGCGGAACTTCTAAGTAGGCCGCGATATCTTTGAGCGCGTAGCCGTTCCTATAGAATAGCAGGGTTACGATGCGCTCACGTTCCGGCAGAGCGTCAATCGCGCAACGCACAACATCTTGCATCTCCCGGCCTTCGACGACCAGAGCTGGATCAAGCTCATCGCCTGGAACGTCAAAAGCTGCGGTAGGCTCGAATGGAACGGTTGAGAGATGCTTGCCGCGTATGAGTCGATCCCCTTGTTTGAAGACAATGCGGCGAAACCAGCCAGGGAAAGCCGCAGGCTCACGTAAACTTGCCAGGTTCAGATAAGCTTCGATAAACGCCTCTTGCGCCACATCTTCGGCAAGGTGGACATCATGCAACATGGTATAGGCAGAAGCATAAGCCATCCCTTGAAAACGCTGAACGATCTGGCTAAAAGCATCTAGATCGCCTTTCTGAGCAGCTGTGACCCATGTATACAACGTATCCATCTCATACCTCAATGTAGCTCGTGTTTTGTTTTTCTATCAATAAGTCCCAGATTCGGGTGTGTAGGATACCGTAATTTATTGTATTGCCAAATACCAGGAAGCACACGTAAACGTTTTGTGATGGATGTCCCTTCGTCTAATTCGCTGCTTCTTGAAGAATACTATCGGTTTATTCATAAGCAAGAAATATAACCGCATCTTACATTCTTAGAGCCGATATGCTATATTGTTAAGTGATATGTGGCCTACGGATTTGACGCAAGGAGGAAGAATTAATGCCAACCATCGAAGAACGGTTACAGACTCTTGAGCAAGAACATACGGAACTCAAGAGATCGAATACTGAGCTTCAGAAGGCTGTTGAGTTAATGAATATAGCATTAGGGGCATTAGTAAACAAAGCCACTCTTGAGAAGGTAAACGAGCAGAACAACAAGATTTTTGATACGTTGATAAGACACGATCAGTTTACGAACCAACAGTTAGCTGAACTGAGGGGGCAATTCACTGAACTAGATGGGAAGGTAGTGGGCCTGCAAACAGAGATGCGCCAACGTTTCACCGAGCAGGATAGCAAAATTGCAGGACTAGATAGCAAAATTGCAGGATTGCAAACTACACAAGCAGAACATACAACACTGCTTAAACAAATCCTCGCACGCCTACCAGAATAGAAACGCATCAGACCTTCAGCTAGCAAGGCTTGTTACCCAACGTGGGGCATACTCAATATGCCTCATTTTTGTTGCATCAATTGACATCAGTTCCGACATCAGAGACGTTTTACAACCCTTTACATACAGTGCTTTTGATACACAAACATTGCTGCTTGCCTCACCCCAAAGGCTGACTTTTCATCGTAAAAAACGTAACTATGATTTGTTGTTTTTGTGTGCTATGCTTTTCTAAAAGAAGGAAACGGTGATGTTTCCAGCACAATCCCTAAGGAGGGTAAGCACAAGCAATGGTCAATCCGACTATTTCACAGAGCGGTAAGCATGGACCTGGCGAGACGGTCTATGAGCGTTACCTGCATACCGAGGAACTGCTATCGCTGCAAAAAGCTGAAGATCAACTAGTTCACCATGATGAGCTGCAATTCCAGGTAGTTCACCAGGTGTTTGAGTTGTGGTGGAAGGAAAGCGCGTTCGAGCTACGCACTATCAGCGCGTTATTAAAACAAAACGATTTATCCTATGCCTTGCGTCTGCTGCAACGGGTAGTACGCACGCAACATCTGATGTTAGAGAATCTGCGTATGCTGGAGACGATGACGCCGTGGGAGTTTCACGAGTTCCGCAAAATCTTAGCCGATGGCGCTGGAACCGACTCGCCCGGCTTTCATCTGTTGATGAGGCTCTCGCCTTCTTTATGGGAAGATTATCAGACGGCGCTTGAGCGCGAGCATGTGACCCTTGTCGATGTCTATATGCATGGCGAGCGTTACCCTCTTTTGCTGGCAATCGCCGAAGCATTGACCGATTACGATGAGGTTTTTCAGATGTTCCGTGCCCATCACGTCAAACTGGCCCAGCGCATGATCGGCCCGGCTTCCGTCGGCACCGGCGGCACGCCAATGACGGTGTTGGAGCGCACGCTGAAGGATTCTTTCTATCCCGCGCTCTGGGAGGTGCGCAATACGCTGACACAAATCGCCAACAGCAGTGAAACGGGGCAGGGGACGGCATAAATGATTCGTCTCTGTGTTGAATTGAGCATTTTACAGCAAAAGCTGTAAAATGCTCAATTCAACACAGAATTATTTTTCCTCTTTGATAGCCGGAAGAATAAAATCCGGTATAAGGTCTCTGATCGCTTTATCCTGCTCCCGATCCTTGAGTGCCCTCTCGGTAGAAGCTATCGTCACAATCACCAGATCAAGCGCGGGCAGCACATAGATCAGCTTGCTGCCAAAGCCGGAAGCGAAGAAAGCATCGTACTGCCCATGTTGCGTTACCCACCATAAGTAGCCATAGGGAAGATGGATCGGCCATCCGCCCTCGCTCTGCTGACGCGTTGACTCCATCACATAAGCCGAAGGTATGAGCTGCTCGCCATTCCAGTAACCGTGATTGAGATAAAGATAGCCTAACTTCGCCATTTCTCGCGCCGTAAAATGCGTCCCAAAGCCGCCCGGATTGTTGCCTTGCGGGTCTATTTTCCATAGATAGCCCTCTTTTTCGTCCCAGAAAGCATATTCATGCCAGACATGCATGCCATCGGGATCGTTCTTCCAGGTGAAACGCGCTTCCGGTTCGCGCCAGATGCCCAGTGTCTTGAACAATGTTGCATCGGCAAAGGCAGCGGCATTTTTTCCGGTGGCGAGGGTGAGGATGCCGGAAAGAATATCGATGCCCTGACTATCGTAGTAAAACTGCTCGCCCGGCTGACGCTCCATTGGGCGCTCCAGGGAGAGCTGTACGGGGTTGCGCCAGTATTCATCAGGCGTCTCGCGAGAAAAACCCGTTTGCAGGCTGAGCAGGTGGCGCAAAGTGATAGCCTGTTTGCGCGGATCGTGCTCGCCAGCAGCATATTCAGGAAAAAAGTCGAGCATAGGTTGATCGAGGCTTTTCAGCAATCCTTGAGCAAGAGCGATTCCAACGAGCATCGAGATCACGCTTTTGGTCGCTGAACTGATGCTATTGTAGCTGTGGCGATGGAAACCCTGATAGTACTGTTCAAAGACAAGGTAGCCATGACGGACGATCAAAAAACCATGCAGGCCCGGTACATGCTGGTGAATGTGGTCCTGCATACGTGCTAGCTGCACTGGATCTATGTCCATCGCCTGAGGATCTGCCTCTTGCCAATCGGTTATAGGCCAGTAGGATCGTTGCGGCTTTATCTCCATACGTGCTCCATCCTCGTCCTATGACAAAATGGGAAAATAGCAGTATTGTTTATTTCAGCACGGCCTCCCTCAAAAAAGAGGGAGGCGACATTTTCAAATCAGCGGCGTTATATGCCTAGCGTCTGGAACATATAGCAGTTGTAGCGCACGGCGCGGGGTAGATCGGAGAGGCGAATATGCTCGTTAGGGGCATGAGCGCCACTTCCCCAGTAGGCCACGTTGCCGGGTGCGCTCAGGCCGGGTAAGCCAACATGGCGGCGCAAAGCTCCCAATAGTGGCAGCGTTCCCCCCATGACGGGTGTGATGGAGGCGGGCAGATCGGCGAAATCTTCGGCCAGATCCCTGATTTTCTGGATAAAGGGATCATCAATCGGCGTCACAACGGGTTCGGCTGAGCCAAAAGTGGTAATCTGGATATCGCTATATCCCTCAGCGTCTAGATAAGCCCGCAGCTTTGCCAGGATATCTTGCGGAT
>DASTZT010000187.1:0-15320 GCA_035764225.1 Ktedonobacteraceae bacterium | reverse complement strand
GGATGGAGAACGCTTGCTCTAAGAGCGCCAGGGCTTCCTGGGAGTTTCCTTGCTGCTCCCGCAACACCCACGGATTGCGCAACGAGCTTGTTGAAGAGCGAAAGCTGATCTGAGGAGCAAAAGGTGCTCAAAATCGGACGCCTGGCCCGCGAGAGATGGCAGAAACAGGAGAACAGAGAGGAAAAAAGGCATGAGGCTCCAGACGAAGAAGCAAGCATCTTCGAGAAGAGGGAAGCCACCAGTTGTCAAGACGATGTTACGCCGTCGCCAAACCGAGCGAGGTGGCAAAGCGTTCTGGGACCCCAAACAGTCTGAGCGTCACTTGCCCAGAGGTGGAAACACGAGCATTACGAACCAGCCGCGCTTGCCAATCGAGGCGATAATGGGCCCGCTCAGCTCGGGAGAGGAGCAGAGGCTGCTCAGGATGAAAGGCCAGGGGCGTTGGCTCGATCTGCACGTCTACCCGCTGACAGTGCATCAAGTGCATGCAGGCACGGCGATGCTGCCTGCGGCTCCAGTCGCGCCAGAGCAGGGGAGAGCCTCCCAGGGCAAGAGGATGGAGCAGCACTCCTGCCCACCTGGGGAGTGACTGCACCAACGGTCTGGGTCATTTAGTAAACCCCTTTGTAAGAAAGAAGTCCTTGCCTCTTGGTGTTAAGGCCATCTAGCTGTACACTGGAAGTCAGTAGAGAGTCTGTGTGAAAAGGTGGCAAGTGTGGTAATGACTTCTTCATATTGGTTTGTTCCACGGCCTCAAGGCCGTGAGCATCAGCACCCGTTTCTCGTGTTTGATTGCTCTGATCGGTTACATATTTCCTTGACACGCTTCGGCAAAGAAGCCTGTGCTCGTGTGAGCCAAAGGACCGTTCAAGTCTATCTGTATGCACTGCTTCCTTTTTTTACGTACCTGGAGACAGACCCCTGGCAAATTCGTGCGGGAGTGTGTTGGAATGATGCTCCGGGACGCATTCGGCAAGCCGTCGAAGATTACCTGAGCCAGAAACTCCAGTGTAAAGTGCAGCCGCACCGAGATGGCTGGAAATATGTGGTATTGTGATCCTGCCCCGAATTGGTGGAGTAGTGAAAGCTTAGGATATACTAGTCCAAAGGGAGGATCAGGATCATATGCAGAGAGACTTTCTAAGAAGAGCGCAAGTTCCCTCATAATAGTCCTGCTTGCTTCCACCATCTGACTCTGCTACAGTGATACGGGTAGGGTGTTGGGGGTGTTGGGTATGAAAAAACATGCTGCGCGAAAGGATGCTATGCCAAAGTCACCCGCCCATCTACTTCGCTGGTCAGAGGAAAATCAGATCTATGAACTTACCAGCTATGGACATATGGAACAGCGTTTCGGGCTGGAAGGTGGGCCATCATGGTTAGGCTTTCTGGATAGGCACACTTCCTTCACTTTTCAGGGACGCGAGGGAAGGCTCTCTTTAATGAGAGAGACACGCCCACGGGGAACAGGCTATTGGTACGCGTATCGTGTCTCTGATCTGCACACGCACAAACAGTATTTGGGCAAGACGGGCAACGTGACGATAGCACGTTTGGAGGAAGCGGCCAGCGCGCTATCACGCACGGCTCGCGATGCACAGATCACGCGCATGGACGAACAATCTGCTTCAGGATCGCTCCTTCTCTCCAAGCTTCAGCCACCGCGCTTGCCTTCCGCGCCCGTTGAGCGTCCGCGCCTTTTGCAACGCCTGGATGCCGCGCTGGAACGGAAGCTCACGTTGCTTGTTGCTCCCGCTGGCAGTGGGAAGACAACCATTGTCAATCAGTGGATACATGAGCGCTGGTCAGGCGGCTTGCCGAAGTCTCTGGCCTGGGTTGCACTTGATGGTGGCGATAACGACCTGCTCCGCTTCTGGCGCTCTATCATTGCTGCTTTCCAGGCGTTCCAGCCATCGCTTGGACAGACAGCTTTAGCACACTTCGCCACAGCTTTGCAGCCGCCATTCGCATCATTTGCGTTGGAAACAACTCTGACCTCGCTTATCAATGACCTGACGCGATTGACTCAGGGCGGGCTGCTCATCCTGGATGATTACCATGCTATCGAGAATTCGCACATTCATGAATCGCTGACTTTTTTCCTTGACCATTTGCCAGCGACATGGAGTGTCCTTTTGATGACGAGAGCCGAGCCGCTCTCTTTGCCTCTTCTCCGTTGGCGTGCTAGAGGTGATCTTTACGAGTTGTATGGGTCGGAATTGTGCTTCTCGCCTGAAGAGACGGCAACCTTTGTACGCCAGTCATTCCCAATCCCGCTCTCAGCTGCGGTTCTCAAACAACTTGACGCGTCTCTACAGGGCTGGATTGCTGGATTGCTGGTTTGCGCCTGCTGGCTCTGACGCTCCCAGCGCATGCGGGGCGCGCCGGGCAGACCACAGCACAGACGCTTGAACGCGCCCTCACTTCCCTGAGCCAGTCTGTTGAACCGTCTTCTCTTTATCAACCTCTGCTCGATTACTTTGTGACAGAGATTTTTGCTACTCAACCAGAGCAGTTGCAACGCTTCCTTCTCCAAACCAGTGTACTTACGCGCCTGAGTGGCCCTCTCTGCGAGGCAGTTACTGGTATGGAAGCCGGAATTGTACAGTTAGAAGCGATAGAACAGGCAGGATTGTTTCTGGAAAGGCTGGATGGTGGATGGTATCGCTTCCATGCGCTTTTCGCGGAAGCGATGAGGCGCGAGGCGGCTCTGCGCCTGGGTGAGGATACTCTGTGCATGTTGTCGCTACGCGCAAGCCACTGGTACGAGGAACACGCGATGATTGCGGAAGCCATCGAGGCCAGTCTCCTCGCGCATGATTTTGAAAGAACGGCCCTTTTGCTTGAGGGCCTCAATCTCGATGGACAGATTACCGAACTCTATACGCTGCATCGCTGGCTGGAGGCAATGCCAGAGGCGGTACTCAGCACGCACTCAATGCTTTGCTGGCTGGCAGCTCTGGCCCTCCAGGTGCCTCAAAGAGAGAAACAGCTTTCTTTAGAAGCCAGGGAACGCGTGGAAGTATTGTTGCAAATGGCGGAGGCAGGTGCGCGTCAACAGCAGCAAGTGGAAATTCTGGGATTGGTCGCCGCATTATGAGCAATGGGTGCCTGGCAGCAAATGTCGTATGCCAGCGCATGCACCTCTGCGCAGCAGGTGCTTACCGCCTTACCGCACGATGGACAGGTGGGTCATTTTCAGGTGTGGCGCGGCGTTTGCCTGTTTATCGTTGGCACTGGCTATATGTACGAAAATAGATTGAACGATGCGCGTTCAGCTTTCCTGGGGGCATACAAGTATAGCCTGGTTGCTGAAGACAGGCATTTTACCTGTGGCCTGCTTTTGCTGCTTGGCGTGTGTTGCTCCATGCTGGGTGAACTCTACCAGGCGCGTGAGCACTATCGGCAGGCGCTCGCTGATGCCAGAAAACAGGAGGATCACGAGGTAATAGCTCGATCGCTGTTGGAGCTGGCACGCATCGCTTTTGCCTGGCGTCATCTCTCGCTGGCAGAACAGCAGATTAACGAGGCCCTGATGTTTGTTCCGGAGGAAAATGTTCACCTGCGCAACGAGGCCACTCTCCATCTCGCGGAACTCGCCTATGCGTGTCGGCGCATCTCTGAGTCCCGGCAACAGGCAGAAGAGCTGCTTGCCCGTTTGCGGCTTGCTCCATCTCACGAAGCATCTCAGTTGCTTCCACAAGTTGTGCTTTTTATGGCTCGTCGTTCCCTTGATGCCGGGGCGATACAAGACGCGGCTCAACTCCTGGCGATGCTTGATCTTGAATCTATGGCCGTCAAAATCTTTCAAGCACGCCTCTTATTGGCTCAAAGCAAGCCGCGCGAGGCTGTTCTTTTTCTGGAGGGCTTGCTTCCTGACGTTCAGTGCGCCCGTATAGGGCATCAGTATCAGCGAGGTCATAGACCTTTTCTCCTGTGGGAATGGAGAATGCTCAGCGCCTTACCTCGAGACCGAAAGGGAAAGGGGGAACATAGCACGGCGTCAAAAGGGGAGACAAAGGTTCCATCAAACCAGAGGGCTTCCCAGAGCAATCTCGACAAGGCCAAGGCTACACTGCCTGAAGTCCAGGACCAAGCGGGATAACAGGTACCGGGTAGGAAGGATGGTGATACCTACTCTCTGCTGAACGGAAGGATGCTGAGCGAGACTTCCGTACCCACACAGCAGACGCAGCCCACGTAGACGGGACAAAAGTCCGAACGGACAGCCTAAATCGAGAGCATCTGAACTGATGACTAAACGGGGATTACCCCTGTCTGAATGCGAGCAAGCAAAGAAGCTAAAACGCTATGGCAGTGAGCCTGAAAATCAGACGAGGTAACGGAGCTTCCATACTAGTCGATGGGGTGACGGCCATCCAGGGAGCGTAGGAAAGCTACGTACAGGGCGAAGGGAAGCAGGTTGACCAATGACCGGGGAGGACGGAGGAGCACATAGTGCAAGACCCAAGGAAATTTCTTGTCATACTTAACGTCAGTTCTGTTTAAGCTATGCTGCTCAAGCGGCCAACAAAGGGAGTTTATCGAGATGCAGTCCTGGTTTCTTGTCTTGATGACTGTAAGCGATCAGCCCAGCCACCAAATGAACCACAAAATTGAGAGGACTGCGATGTCGAGAATGCTCAATTTGCGAAATGTTTTTGAGCTGATCGATGATCGACTCAATGATGGCTCGTTTGCGCAGCAAGAGCTTATCCGAAAGGTGCATGAGATGGTTCTTCATGTTTTTGCGCAGTCTGGTGATGAGCTGGAGCCCCTGTTCAAAGAGCAGGTGCGTCAAGGGGGCGGAAATATAGCCGCGATCCCCGAACAGCTTGCCACGCAGGTTTTTGACCATGCCAGCAACAGGAGCCCGATCATCAACGTTGCCTGGGGTCAAACAACAGGCGAGCAGTTCCCCCTGATCGTTGACGGCCAGGTGCAGCTTAAAACCGAAGAACCAACCCATGCTCGTCTTCCCACGCTTGGCGTCAACTGCGAAGACGCGGTGTCCACTGATCCGTTTTGGATCGCAGACTTCAAGCGACGTCGCATCAATGAAGCTGATCCCGGTACAGGCTCCAAAACGGCTCTGCAAATACGCCAGCATGGGAAGCATCATCTGTGGAATCAATGCCACAAAGCGGGTGTAGCTCACCAGACGAGGAAATTCACTGGCCAGATGGCGCTGCACATATTCAGTGTAATAGGCCTTAAACGTTCGATAGTGCGACTGATGAAAATGGATCAAGATCGTCATCACCTCGCTTGGGCAGAGCTGGCCCGCACGTTCTCGTTGCTTGCCTGCCTGCAATTGGCTGGCTTTCCATTGTGGCTCAAAGCGCAACAGAAAGTCATCGACATCACAGAACAATTCGAGTAGACTCATAGTCAGATCCCTCCGATGATGGATAGAAGTTGTTTGTTCGCTCCTATCCTAACCCATCGGAGGAGGGTCTGCTTATCCAGAACTCACGTTACTTAGCAAAATGGCTCAGAAACCAACAGTCCAGTTTGACAAGCTGTTTCAAAAGCTCTACAACCTGGAACTATGGATGATGGCATATGAGAAAATCGCCCCAAAGCCGGGGAATATGACCCCAGGAACAGACGGGAAAACCATCGACGGTGCAGGACTCAAGCTCATACAAGAGATGATCGGTGAACTGAAAGCCTCAGCATATGTCCCAAAGCCTGCTCGTCGAGTACATATACCGAAGGCGAATGGAAAACAACGCCCGCTCGGTATTCCAAGCTTTCGAGATAAATTGCTCCAGACGGTGGTGCAGTTTATCTTAGAGGCCATCTACGAACCCACATTCTCGGACGCCTCACATGGGTTTCGTCCAGAGAGGAGCTGCCATACAGCCCTCGAAGAGGTCAAACGAATGAACGGGACGCGGTGGTGGTTAGAGGGAGATATCAAAGGTTTTTTCGATAATCTGAACCACGATACGCTACTGAGGATCATGGGTAAACGCATCACGGACCAACGATTTCTCCATGTGATCGGACAATTCTTGAAGGCAGGATACTGTGAAAACTGGGAGTACCACAAAACCTACTCAGGGACGCCTCGAGGGGGAAATCTCAGCCCAATACTCTCAAACGTCTACCTGAACGAACTCGATCAGATGATGGCGAAACAAATCGCGGCATTCTGGAAGGGAAAAGCCAGGCAGAAAAGCAGAGCGTACAACAGCGCAAGCGGCCGGCGAAGGAAGGCCAAAAAGAGAGCTAGGCTCACAGGAGACTGGAAGGAATTCAAAGCACTCCGCAAAGAGATGCTGAGCATTCCAGCTACAGATCCGCAAGATCCAAACTTTCGGAGGCTAACCTACGTGAGGTACGCCGATGATTTTCTGATAGGAGTCATCGGAAGCAAAGCGGAAGCCCAGGACCTCAAAAGGAAACTGAAAAAGTATCTTGAAAAAGAACTCCAACTGGAGCTATCGGATGAGAAAACGCTCATTACCAATGCAAAAGAACGAGTACGCTTTTTGGGATACGATATCATGTGCGGGGAAGGGAAGCGAATACTCCGGTATCCGTCCAAGCTTGGAATGTGTGTGAAGCGCACAACGAGTAAACAGATGGTGCTACTCATAGCACGCGTCAAATGTTATGCATTTGCTCGTAAATATGGGAATCCATCAAAATGGAAAGGAACTCCGCGACCAGCATTGCTAAATCTCAGCGAGCTGGAAATACTGATGACATACAATGCCGAAATCCGAGGGTTTCTTGGCTACTATTCACTCGCCGATAACCTGACATCAACGGCAGCCAACGTCCTCTGGCTCACTTCGGGAAGCTTCTACCGCACGCTTGCAAGCAAGCGAAAAAGCACACTGTATCAGGTGAAGAAGAGCATGAAGCGAGCACCAGGGCGTTATACACTCATGGCCCAAACGAAGAGAGGAGAAACCAGAGAATACGAATTGGTGACATCTACCAAGCAACTTTGGCAAGGAAAGACCCAATTTTCTCATGCTGATCTTCAACCAAACACGATGATGTACCGTGGTCGAACCGAACTCGGAAAACGAATGCTGGCACAGCAGTGTGAGTGGTGTGGGATAGAAAATGGAGGGATGCAGGTTCACCATGTACGTAAATTGGGCAATCTGAAGGGAAAAGCCATCTGGGAGCGGCACATGATCGAACGGCAGCGCAAAACGCTGGTGCTTTGCGAAAAATGCCATGATGATCTACATGCAGGTAGGCTCGGCGAGCGAACTGCGAAGGGAAAACAGGAGAGCCGGATACGCGGAAACGTGTAAGTCCGGTTCGGAGGGGAGGGTTGCGAAACCTGACACAGTAATGTGTTAAGGCGCGTGGCCCTTACCCTACGGAGTGGCAGCAGCGCATTGAAAGTCAGATCCTGCTCTCGCTGGCTTGCGCGGCTTGTGGAGAAAGTGAGCCAGCCCGGCAGTGGCTTCAGCTGGCTCTCTCACTGGCACATGGCGCGGGTTTGCTGAGCCTCTTTCTCGCTGAAGGGAAACCGCTGGCCAGCCTGCTCCGTCAACTATTACCAACACTGCAAGAGCCTGGCCAGCGTTCTCACGCGCAAGCAATCCTGCGTGCTTTCACTCGATCCGATGAAACGCCATCTGAAAACACGTCTGCCAGTGGTTTACTGGTTGAGCCGCTTTCCGCTCAGGAGCAGCGGGTCTTGCGGTTGCTTGCTGCTGGCTGGAGCAACCAGGAGATAGCGCGGGAACTGGTGGTATCAATCAATACCATCAAAGATCACGCCAAACATCTCTACCGCAAGCTTGGCGTTAGCAACCGCGTACAGGCTGGCGAGGTCGCACGTCAATTGAAACTCATCTAAGTCACTTTACCCTCATCCAGAATCACCCGCGAAACCACCCCAGAGGAGGATGCTGGCTTCTCATGCACCTGCTATAGTCACAGCAGGTGTTGAAGATACCCATTTTCCAGCACTCAGAGAGCTTTGGCTCGTTTTGCATAGATTTTTCGTTACTGCTAAAAATCAAGGAGAAAATAGATGGCACCTCTGCTTACCCGTGAACATGTTTCCTCGCGTAAACTGGTGTGGATTGGTCCCCTGGCCATTGTCTGCACGCTCATCGTCAACCTTTTGGTACGCGCCGTCGTGGTTGCATTCTTTGGGGTTTCCAGCACATTTCAATACTTTCAAGTTCCCTATATCATCGGAAGTACGATCATTTACCTGCTGTTAGCCATACTCGCCTTTGTGCTGGTCAGCCGCTTTGCTCGCCGACCTGTACGCTTCTACTGTATACTCGCGCTTATCGCTTTGCTTGTCTCACTGCTCTTCCCAGTTATGGCCCTGACTGGTGGGCTGCACGCTCCTGGTATGAACGTACACATTTTCTGGAGCATGATTGCCATGCATATTACTTCTGCTGCAATCGTCGTTGGTCTGCTGGCCACCCTGACACGCAAGTAAGCAGAAGAGTATGAGAAGAGTGAAGGACATGACCGTTTCTAAGTACTCCCGTTCAGAAATGCGAAGCGAGTTTGTGTTCCAACTGCTCAACCGTATAGGACCATTTGAGGGGTCTAGCCGTCTGATTATAACGAGTGATGAAATCCAAGATGGCCTGCTCAAGCTCATCACAGCTCATAAAATGGCTCGGTTGGAGGAGTTTGCGTTGGAGCAAACTGAACCAGATCTCAAGTTGATCGAGCCAGGAGGCATTGGCAGGGAGCCAAACAACTGCATCGTCAGTTTCCCATCCGACTTCTCGGCTAGTCCCTGCACCCATTGCTGAAGTTGCTTGGATGCATGGGTTGTCCCGTTATCGAGCACCAGGGCAATCTTCTGCACGCCACGCGCCCTGGCTTCTGGAAGAACCATCGTCTCTAAAAAGGTGCGGAATTCGACGAAGCGTTTGCGTGCATGGCATTGACCAGAGACCCGCCCGTCAGCGACACTTACCGCAGCCATCAGGTTTACTGCACCACGTCGATGATAGCGAGGCGACTGGTAGACGGGATGCTCCTGGATGGCTGGACGAGGAGCTTGCTCGGCTTGACGGGCTTGAAGCGAGGTTTTCTCATCGGTACATACCACCCAGATGCCATCTTGCAAGAGGGACTGAGCGTGCTCATAGAGCCGCAGCACCGGACGTGCCCGGTGCAAGAACACCTCCGGCTCTTGGATATGTTGTCAGGAATGGAAACGCCAGGGACGGATCTGTTCAGCAGTGAGCCAGCGACCAATGGTATTGGCTGAGAGAGCTGGCAGAGAAGGAGTGCAAGCCGCTTGACGAGCGAGTTCGGCTCGACTCCAATGGGTCAAGGGAATGCCATGAGAGCGCGGCAGACGACACGCCAGTGCCGTCACTTGGGCCCGAATCTCGGAGGAAAATCGGCGGGGCGCACCTGATCGTGGGGCGTCTGTGAGCAAATGGGTCTCGTTCCAGCGTCGTCGCCACTTGCGCACCCAACTTTCATGGCGGTTCAACGCACGAGCCATCTGCTTCGTGCTCCAGTCAGGATGCGTATGCGAAATTTCGATCAGTTGCGCACGACGGGCGATTGCCTGTGGGGTTCGGTGGGCCTGGACCAGCTTCTGGAGTTGATTCAGAGTGTTTGGAGTCAGTTGAAGAGAACGTGGTGAGTGGTGGGAATGCATAGAGAACCTCTTTTATCGGGAGAAGATCACTGCTTCTACCGGTAGTTTGTTGACTTGGGAAAGAAGGTGATAGACTGACAAAGAAAGGAGGCGAGACGCTGTGACCAAACGGAAAGAAATCGTGAAAGCCCCAATGCCCTTAGCGGTACTTTGTTGACTCAGGGCTTTGTCTCGTTTTCAGCCCATCCAACAGTGCTCATCTGATCTCAAACTGCTCAGGATAGACATGCGAAATCAGGCGCGATTTCCCGAGCCAACAAAGTACCGGTAGGAAGGTGGAAAGGCCGCTCCGGCTGATCCCCCTCCTCTACACTGTCGGGAAGCCGACCCACTGACGAGGTAGGGAAGTCATACACGCAACCGTGAGATTTACCATAGCACCTGCTCATAATATTGTCCTGCCTGCTCCTCTGGTCCAAGCAATATCTGAGCCAGGCAGCGCCATCCCTGCGGCAAGCGCAGCAGTTCGCAGGCGCGCGCTGTATGATAGCCTAAATTGGCTTGACAGCCTAGCTCAAGCGCAGCGGAGCACAGATAAAGACGTTGGATCAGCATCCCGGCTTCCATATTCTGGATACGATACCAACGATCTCCGTAGATGGCAAAGCCTTGCTCGTAATCCGCCACGGGAAAAATGCAGACGCTCACATTCCACATATTATAACTGAACGACCATGTGAGTGTGTCCTGCAACTCTCCTCGGCTATCACCTGCGTACAGCAGTTCTAATGCCCCTCTTTCTGCATAGTAGACATAGATGCCAGGCTGCATGCCCTCAACGGCGTTGATGACGCAGTAGAGCAGGGTATGCTGAAGCACAGCAGCGTATCCATCAAGGTCATTGGTGTAGCCGCGCGCGCCCTCCGTCAGCAACGCGCTCATCTGCTGTTGCGTGATCTCTCCACGCTTGAAATAGAGCCTTGCTGAGTGTCGCTGGTAGAGCGCGTTTCGCATATCGAGAGACGCGGGCAAGGGCAGGGCAATGCTGCTACCAGAAGGAATGGGAAGCGATGGAAGGCGTTGCGGTTCCGTCCGTGCGATGGGAGCTGTCATCTGTGACGCTCTGTGCAGCTTCTCAAGCAGAGGCCATTGTGCCAGCGAAGTTGTCGGTCCTGCCTCAGGTTCCACTTGCCAGGGTATTGGTGCCAGAGCGTGCAGCGATGCCTCTTGTTCTTCTGCTGTCTGCTGCATGCAGAGGGAAATGACGGCATAGGTGCTCTCATAAAGATGCTCCAGCCCCAGCAGTTGATTGGCCACCTGATCCAGGAAAAGATAATGGACTATAGGTTGCCATGCTTCGCTGCTGACAGCAAGCAGACTTTGAGCAATCACAACGCCTATATCCAGGCTCTGTAAGCGATACCCAAACTCCAGATATTTATAGCCGCTTTTCCAGAAAAAACAGCTCAGCAGGAGAGCGAGTGCAGGAGCATCACCCTCCTGTTGCATGAGACAGGACTTCAGGTATGCAGAATAATCTCCAACGCGAAGGATATCAAGGGCGTGGTGAAGCGCATCGTAGTGATAGATACCAGAAGGCAGGTTCTGACCCTGACCAACAAGAAGATAGACTTCGCAAGGAAAGAGTCCTCCCCCTGATGGCACAGGGCGGCGTAAGAAAGAATGGATAACGTTCCTCGTCACATTGCCAGCCGCATAGCCGAAGGCGGTCTGTAGAGCTTCCGCCGTCGTACGATTCTGTCTGGTAAGGCCATAAATGCTGGCAAGTACCGATCCAATCGATAGTTCCCGACGGTTCGTATGCTCACAAGCGTGCTGCCAGTTCCCTTGTGCATCGGTCAGCGCTATGTGTGGACAGTCACGATACAGCTTAAAGATAGGGGGAGCGGTTTTCCAATTGATATGATCCAGGCTAGAAAGGGGGTGTTCTCCGATGCTCAGATAGCGTTTGCCCGGATGCTCTTTGCTCTCTAACATTGCTTTCCTCCTCACGCGCTCTGCCCAAGCAGATCGATGGCAGAGACAGCGAATGCGGCTTCCACTGTATTGGCCGCCAGATGACCGAGCATGGCACGTTGCAATGGGTGTATCCCAAGCCGGTTGAGATGCAAGTAGAGAAGATTGAGCGCCAGCCGATACGCTTGAAATCCAGCGTCTGCGTACAGATATTCTCGGTATCTGCTCGCCTCATAGAAGCGTTGATGGAAGGGGCTGTGCTTCCTCATTGCTTGATGGTCCTGCTGGTCTTCGGGCATAAGATCGAGCGATTTTGCCTCTATCAGGGGGAGCGCGAAATGCCAGTAACGCTCAATCAGCGCACCCCATTCGAGGATGAACGGAAAGGTTGCACGCTGGTGGTCAAGGGCGTCTAGCAATTGGCGCAGCCGCTCGGTCAACTCACTGGCGTAGAGGGCATACTTCTTTTCAAATAAGTCGCGCATCGCGGCGGGATTTGGCGTCCTTGCAATAAACGACTCCGCATGCGAGCGGTATGAAATAAAACTGCGGGTAATCGGCCATATCATCTTGTGGGCCGTCGTAAAAAAAAGATCCAGGCTCAGCAGGAGACGATCTTCGCCCCGCCGAATCGCATCGAGCATGTTAAAGGTGAACTCGTTTGTTTCCACATAAAAGTGTTCAATGATACTTGCCAACAGATCATTTTTGAGGATGTGGAATCGGCGGTCATAGGTCAGGTATTGGATGGTGTTATCAGGATAGAGCGGTAAAATAGGTCCCGCTTCTTGCTCCAGTTGCGCCAGATTTTGATAGATTGGTCGCATCTTCTCCTCATCAAGGATAGTCTGTGATGGATGCTGCTGCAAGTAAGCGCCAACGCGCTCCTCGATACATGGTTTAACGACCTCGTACATCACCTCGTCGCTTGTCAGGAAGCATAAGCGCACATGAGGGCCTCTTAACCAGTGCCGAACAAAGAATGTCTGCTCAATCGCTGGTGCCAGCATTGCAAAGACTGGCCGCACGCAATCCAGCAGCAGGTGATCCTTTTCGTTATCGTAGTAATATATAGAGGCGTTATGCCAGCTATGCTCTGCTTGCTCCATCTTATTACCTCCTTATTTCTTCTGCCGTCTGACCCCACGGGATCAATTATTTGTAATGTGTAGTGATCGCGCTCACGCGTGTTGTAGCGCGGAGAGACTTTTATATAATAAAAACGCGAGATATGCCTCATCAAAGAGCGAGATGCCCAGACGATTGTTGTGCATATGCAGGCAAGAGAGAAGAATGCCTGGTAGGCTTTGAGGATGTGTCTCGCTGAACAGGGGCGCATGCTCCTTAAGCCGTCTATGTGGAGCATCTGTCTGCAGGGCCTGCTGGCACAATGCTTGTTTGAGCGTAGAGAGAGAGCGTGCCCAGGCAGACAGCAAAGAGTTCTCCTGGTTCCGATCATTCCCTTGAGGACTCAGAACCTGAACCACAAGTTTTTGCAGTCGCTGGTCCTGCTTTTGATACTGCATCCCGAACTGTTCCGTGTATGCTGCTTGCCGGTCTCCAAATACCGGACGTGACCAGCGGAAATAGCTCTCGAAAAGCTTTGCCAACTCGTTTGGCTCATCTGTATATTGGGAGAGGCCGGAAAGCATCATACTGAGTGCCAGACCGGTACGCTGATTGTGTGTCATTGTTTGCCCCAACAGATCAAGGACCACCTCGCTCGACTCCATGAAATGGCGCTCTACGATGGGCATGGCAGCTCTGCCCCCATAGCGGTGATACTCGGGAACGTAAGGAATGTATTGTAGCGAGTTGTTCGGGTAGAGCGGTGTATCGTCGGGCTGACCATATTCAAAGCGAGAAAAATGCACAGCCGCCTGACGATACTCCTCTTCCTGCATCTGCTGCATGGCTGGATAAGCTGTCAAGAACTTGCTGACATGCTGCTCCAACTTTTGCTGGATTCGCTCTCGACCTGTCTGGTTTGTCGGGAGCAGGCGCAGGCGGATATGTGGTCCTCCCTGCCAGTAGCGGATAAAGAAGAAACGTTTAATGCTCTCTTCTGCTCGCAGAGTATCAATAAGCGGTCGCACGCAGTCGGTCAGTACTACCCGAAGATCTTGATGATAAAACAGGTGTGCGCTGATCCAGTCTTCTTGCGTCATCTTCCCTCCTTCAATGTGAGTTCAAAGATGCACTCGCTGGCATAGAATGCTACTCCATCGCTGATCGCTAGATCGGGCTGGTCTGGCAGTACCTCTTGCAAAAGCAGTGCGAGCTTCGTCTGGTTGACCAACTGCTCAAACATCATGACACCGAGATGGTTGCTGAAATCAATATAGAGGGGCTTGCGATTTTTGTCCACGGCTGGTGAGTCAAAGAGTACGCGCACAAAACATTGTTGGGGCAAGCCATGTGTCCTGAGCCAGCGTTGCAGACAGAGCAGATACGCAAAGAGCGAAGCCCCTTTTTCGTGCCTGGGTAAATAGGCTGCGCTCACAATCCAGGTCGCTCGCTCAATGATAACCCGCCCGATTGCCAGACGCGGATAGTACTTGATTGGTCGCTCTGCTTCAAACGGCGACAGATCGAGCGGACGCAGGCTAAATGGGGTGGGATTGGCAGGTCCCACGCTGAAGGTGCGCAGCAGAAAACGGCTCAACGCAGGTAGCCAGAAGTCTGCCATCAAGCCCAGGTGTACCGGTAGCACTGCCTGTCCCAGCCGCTCTGACAGCAGTTGAAGTCGCCGGGTATGCGGATCATACATGATAGAGAGATCGGTGAGCGGAAGTTGTTCCTCAGGCGGGCACGCGCTCACGACGCCGGGGTAGGCAATTTCATAAGCGGTCTGCGCAACCCGCAGGTTGACATTGGAGTTAAATGCCCCCGCAATATCAATCAGAATGGGCGCTTCAACGCGTTGTGAATCGCTTTGAGACTCTCCTGAGATCAGGCTTTCCAGGCGTTGCAAGCGCGCCCGGCTCCGTCCAAAACCGCTGTGCAGGGCGTTCAAAACGAGGGAAGGTATGTCATCTCTAAGCAAGGTCTGACAGTAGAAAGCAAGCGAGCGTGGAGGGATGACAAAAAGGGGAAAGTTCGCAACAAAGGCGTGCAACCGCGCTGGATCAAGCCGCCGTACCCCGTCTTCGTCAACTGCCTGTCCCTCCATCCAGCGATAGATCTCCTGACGCAGCGCAAGAACCTGATCCAGCTCCGGTAAACGCAGAGAGTGAGGGACAGTTTGCTGCTCCAGCATGTGCGACAGGTGCGCACCGCTAACCCGGTAATTCGTTCGCCAGCCCCCCGCTTGGTGCCTCTCTTTGCAGAATGCTTCGTAGAAGTGCAACAACTTGACGTTTGCTCCAGCTCCATAGTGATCGACAAAGAAGGTTGTTGTCGCTAGCTGGGACGATAGGAAGACCGTGTAGAGGCCGCTTAGCCGCTGAATCAAGGCGAGATCTTCCACGGGCTGTTGCCAGAGTGCTTGAGCATATTGCCCATCTATGGCCGCTACCATCGTATCTTCATAAATAGTGTTCTTGTTGAGAGCCTGGATCTCTCGCCAATAGTTCTTCTTAGCTTGTGGGCCGCTCTCTGGCTCGTTTTTTCTAAGCTCCGCTGTGCTCTCGTCGGAAGTTTGAGGTGATGCTAGTTGTTGACAGATACGCTCTATTGTAGTAGAGATGCGTTCTAGTAGCTCAAAACGTTCAAAGGCCCGCATGGTTGGATAACAGACGAGGTATGTATGTAGCTCCTGAAGCGGCACGAT
>DASTZT010000186.1:0-3491 GCA_035764225.1 Ktedonobacteraceae bacterium | reverse complement strand
TAAAAAAAGTGAGCGAAAGCTGAAGATAGAGCTACGCTATGGTGATTTGCAACGAAAAAGCCAGATCAAACGGCTTGCCATACGCGTGCCGTGCCATCGATACTGGCTGAGGCGATGCGCGTGCTATCAGGTGACCATGCTACAGCAGTGACTCCCAGCGTATGACCGCGATAGATAAGCGTGGTTGCCCCGCTTGTTGCATCCCAAACACGCACCGTCTTCTCAGTGCCGGTTGAAGCTGAAGCAATGTGCCTGCCATCCGGCGACCACGCCACCGTGTTGACTGGCGTTGTATGTTCAGTATAGGTGAACAAAGATACGCCCTTGACGGCATTCCACACCTGCACACCATGTACATTGCCAAAAAAGATATTACCATAGGCTGCGGCGATGCGTTTGCCATCCGGCGACCACGCTATAGCATTGATGGGTACACTATGTTTGAGCGTAAAGAGCGGCGTCGCAGTCAGAGCATTCCAGACCTGCACGGTGTTATCGCTACCAGCAGAAGCAATACGGCTGCCATCGGGCGACCACGCCACGGCTGAGATTGCGGCTGTATGCCCATGATAGAATAGCAGCAAGCTGCCAGCATGGGCATCCCAGATCTGGACTGTTTTATCTTCGCCGCCCGAAACGATGCGCGTCCCATCAGGCGACCAGGCTAGCGTTAATACTGGCGCGGTATGGCCGTTATACGTTTGCAGGTGGATGCCAGTGGTAGCATCCCAGACATGAGCGGCGTGCTCACCCTTAAAAAAATTATTGCCGCTGGCCGAGGCGATGCGCAGGTTAGTCGTTCCAGGCGACCATGCAACCGCATTGACATTAGTGGTATGACCGCGATAAACGAAGGGATGGGTACCGTCGGCAGCATCCCAGACCTGCACCGTCTGATCCCAGGAGCCAGAGGCGATGCGCCTGCCATCAGGCGACCACGCCACAGAGGTCAGAGTATTGAGATGGCCTGTATAGGTTACCAGCGTATCTCCCGGCTTGAGTTGCTGTGCGGGATGGGTCAGCGTCCATATTACCGCTCCTCCCGCTATCTCTGCCAGCCCTACTACGCCCAATACGCCTGCTAAGAAGACGCGGCGTGAACTGCCACGTTTCTCCGCTTGTAAGGGCTGGGGTCTGGTCACAGCCATTGTGAAAGAGGAATGAAAAGATGGTTGCGCAGGAACAGATGCGGGCGTGGTGGAGGACAATTTAGCGGAGGCGCTCGGTAGCCCGGAGGTCATCGGCAGATAGTCCCGGCAGGCATAGTCAAAAGCGTCGGCGAACTCGCGCATGGTGGCAAAGCGTTGATGGGGATCTTTGTGCAAAGCTTTGAGCACGACAGCTTCAATGCCGGGAGGCAGATCGGAAATTTGCTGCCGGAGGGGAGCCGGGTCGGCATGCAGATGCTGAGTAGCAATCTCAGCTGCTGTACCATAAAAGGGATGACGACCACAGAGCCATTCGTAGACAATCACGCCTAGCGCATACTGATCGCTGGCTGGTCGCGGCTTGCCTTGAATTTGCTCCGGTGCCATATAAGCGATGGTGCCCAGGATCTCATGCATACCCTGCGAGCGCGAACTATGAGCCACCACCGCAATGCCAAAATCGCTCAGCAACAGTTCATTGTGACGACCCAGCAGCATATTCTCCGGCTTGATATCGCGATGGATAAGTTTCTCGTCGTGGGCGTACTGTAGCGCCTCGGCTGCCTGCTTAAAGTAGGTGAGCGCGACATCCAGGGGCAGGCGTGTGCCCTTTGGATAACGCTGACGCAGCGTGCCATTAGGAGCATAACTCATAACGAGAAAAGGGGTCTCATTCTCCACATCAAAATCCAGGATGCGAACGATATGAGGATGCTCCAAGCGAGCAATGATACGGGCCTCTGCCAGAAATTTCTCGGCGTCGCCGCTCGATAGTTGGGCAGCAAGCAGCTTGATAGCGGCCTGCGTCCCTAAGCGCAGATGCTCACCGAGATAGACCTGAGCGAAACCTCCCTGTCCCAGGAGGCGCACAAGACGATAGTTCCCCAGGCGCTGACCGATATCGCCAACCATAACCCGATCTCTCCTTCAGGAGCGAGGCATCCCCTTTATTGCACACAAACTTACGTCGGGGCCTCTTCTCCATGCAACAATTCCATCGTTATCTATGATAACGAAGATGCTCATGCAGTGGTTAATTTTAGGGACTGATTACTATTTATGCGCCATACCCGTCCATTCCCATCTGCTTGCCTTTTCCATCAGAAGAGCTTATATTAAGCTGGGGAGGAAGAAAAGGATCACCCGGCAAAGGTGTGCCGCTACTGGATTCAGTTCTGAGCATTCCCGACAGGCGCGAGCTTCCTCTTCACCGGGCGCGTAAAATTGCCGATCTCGACTTCGGGTGCTTCCCGCTTCACGATCTCGATCATGGTACGCACTCCTAACGCCTTACCCATTGAGTCGAGCGCGGGCATGCGCGGCAAAAGCACTTCGGGATCGATATTCAGGTTGCGCAACTGGATCAGGCGCAGTCCGGTCTCTTTTATCAGTGAGAGCAGAGCTTCCACTTCGCGCTCGCGATCAATCATGCCTGGGAAGCTGAGCAGGTTGATAGAACCATACAGACCAGCATCGAGGGCACGTTTCAGAGATTCTTTGACATCGTCAAAGCTGTAGCCTATCGGGCGATAATACGCGGTATAGGTTTCGGGATGGCCGGAGATCGTGCTGACGCGAATGGTGTCCAGCCCCGCATCGTAGAGCCGTTGCAGCCAGCGCGGATTGCTAGCATTGGTATTGATATTAATCACGCCTCTGTCGGTGCTTGCCCGTAAGCGTTTGATCGCTTGCTCGATGCGCCGCCATTGCATCAACGGTTCCCCCTCACAGCCTTGCCCAAAACTGACGATTGCCTCCTCGGCCTGCTCCAAATGCGGCAGCGCCACCGCCACAATCTCATCAACAGTCGGGATAAAGGTCAGACGATCCTGGGGCGAGATCAGATCTTCCTCTTCCTGCTTTGAGATGCAGCCGATGCAGCGCGAGTTGCAGCCGGGTGAGACGGCTATTGCCATTTCCCAGCGCGCAAAGAAGAGGTTGCTGGCCGTGGGGCAGGAGTAATCCAGCGCGCAATGGGCATGCTGCGCAATAATGCGGTTATCGGGAGCAGCTGCCTGCTTCTCTTTGACGAGGCGCTCCAACGTACGACGGTTGAAAGCGCGGGGATGCCATTTGCGCAGATCGTCCGTCTTCAAGGCCGCCACATAGAGTTTGCCATTGATGCCCGCCACGGCACTATAACCAAAGAAAGGTAATGGCTCCGTTCCTGGCACTTTCTCGTACGCGGGCAAGAGGGTACGCGTATAACCAATGGGTAAGAGGGCCGCCATCGCCCAGCCACGCGACATTGCTAGCGTCTGTCGCTCTCCGCTACGCTTACGCCCCACCGCTAAACGATCAGGCATCATAGAGAGGGTAACGCCATCAGGAAGGGGGATCAGC
>DASTZT010000185.1:0-10225 GCA_035764225.1 Ktedonobacteraceae bacterium | reverse complement strand
GACACGGGGTGCTGAAGCGCGTCGAGGAGCGCCGCGTTGGCCGGTTTGGGATTCAGATTTTCATCGTAGATGTCGGCAACTCCCTGACCAGTGAAGAACCCAGGCACCCAGGAATACTTGTCCGTGAACTCCCAGACAGTGAAATCGACACAGCGGCGCACTGCGATACAGGCCTGCATCACCTGGGCGTACCAGCTCGCCTGCTCAGCCAGCAAAGCTGGCGTGACGGGCAGAATCATGCGCACATCCATCTCCGTGATATCGACATCCAGCCCCAGGTCCGCGAATCGCTGGAGGTTGGGCTGCATGGCTGGCAAACCGAACTGGAGTCCAAGATGTGTCTCGAAGCCGACACCGTCAATGGGCACATGCTGAGCGATCAGACTTTTGACCAGCGCGTACATGGCGTCGCTCTTCGGTCCAATCCCCTCAATATTGAAGTCGTTGAGGAACAGTTTGGCGTGCGGATCGGCCTCGTGCGCCCATCTCAGCGCGTCGGCGATGTAGTTGGGACCAAGCGCCTGCTCCCACATGGTGGCCCGCAGAGTACCATCCTCATTAAACGGCTCGTTGACCACGTCCCACTGCCAGATCTGGCCACGGAAGTGCCCAACCTCGGTGAAAATATGCTGCTTGAGGATCTCGGCAAGCTGTTCGTTAGTGAAAGAACCTCCGGTCAGCCAGTCAGGCAACTGACTATCCCAGACCAGGTTGTGGCCACGCACGAGCTGATGGTGCTGCTCGGCGAACTGTACCTCGGCGTCTGCCTGTCCGAAGGTAAAAACCCCTTGCTGGGGTTCGATAGAGACCCACTTCATTTCGTTCTCTGGGGTGACAGCGGAGAACTGCTGACCGAGGATCTGGGCATACTGCGCATTGGTGGTTAGTGGTGAAAAGCTCACGGCACTTCCCACATGAATGCCCAGTTCGGCGGCCTCCTGGCGCAAAGTGGTGGCTTTCTTGCTGCTGTCGTTCCTGGCTCCAGAGCCGTCTGCGAATGCGGCCTGCGACACCATTAGCGAAAGGGCCAGCGCGGTCAGCGCCGCAGTGATCAGTAGTCTGGTTAAACGATTGGTTGTCCTCATCAAATTCTCACTCCTTTGTCGAGGGATCTCAGTCTTCCCTTGACTGCATAATGCTCCTGATGGTGAGAGTTGGCACCTTGAGAAAATTTTTGCAAGCGCTTGCATACACTAAAAAAGGTATACCTTATTTTTACACCTTTTGTCAATCCTTTTCCCATAGGAAATGCTTAAAAAGCCCATATTTCATGCTCTTTTTTAGAGCAAAATACTGTTCTGGACGGGAGAAAATCGCGCAACTGAGCACTGTAAAGAATAACGGTATGCAAGCGGTTGCAGAATGATATCAAATACTATAATGGTCCCCCAAAAATGGTTCTGCCTCATCTTGCGTGCAAAGCTCAGGCAGATAGCTTCTTTTGCTGGGTTGAATAGTTTTCAAATACCCGCGTCGGCCTGTAATGGGGAGGTACGTTGCACACCTTGAGCGTGCGTAAGGAGTTCTTCGATTAGAGTGTCCATCTCGGTTCCAGTGCGTGGCAATATGACAGGTACGCCTCTGGCTTTGGCCAGTTGGATAGCGGCCATGTACGCTTTTAACGCCATAAACGACTGTTGCATGGGTTGTTCTTGTTCACGCAAGCGTACGAAGCGACCTACCATGTTATTGATACTACTGGCTACCGACCAGAGCAAGCAGCCAGGTTCCAATTGGATACGCGCCTGGCTATCACCATTAGCGAAACGCGTCATTCCGGCAATAATCTCTCTTACATCTCCCTCTAACTGACGTTTGGTCTGTAATTCCTGGCTAGCTTGTTTGGTGACAATCTCATGGAGTTTCGCAATCTCCTCTGCTTTGTCAGCCCGCTTGAGGCTTTCCTGTAAGCTGGTGATGACGATAAAACAGATAAAAGCACAGAGGAGGAGAGTGATTGCAGGCAACGCAAACAGAGGGACGCTTCCCCCTTTTTCCATGAAGCTCACGAGTTCTGGTGCTCTGGGAAAGAGAGGTATATAGACGAGCAGGGCGGCCACAACGATATTGATGCCCGCTACCGTCAGAATACCCCAGGCAGGAAAGAGCAGGGCGGAGATCATCAGTGGGTGAATGAGAATGAAAATGAGGAGGAGTTCCATCACTCCCAGATGACTGGTTAGCCCGGCCACACCTGCCGTAATCTCGATCACTTCCAGTGAAATAATGACCAGCACACTGGCAAAAAGGAGCTTTCCAGCACGGTTAAAAAAAGCAGAAATTGTGGTGAAGACAACAGGCAGCAGGATGATAATAATTAGATTGACATTGAGATGGCCAGCCTGATCCGACGGTGACGTGGCAGCCGCTGGTACCACCGCAATTAGCATAAGGAAGATCTCTATCAACATAGCAAGGCTTGTGAGTTTGCCTTTGCGCAAAAACTCTCTAGCATGTAACGGAAGGTTCTCGGCGTTGTCAGGAGCCGCTGGAGCTGCCAGGGCATACCACCAACGTATCCAGGGATAAGGGTTGAGACCGGTAAGGGAATACGGCGTGCTTTGCGTTAACTGTTGCATGATTTACTTGTTCCTTTCTACTTTGTCCAATACTGCACATTTCTCCCATGAGGCACGCCTTAGCGTAAGCGGACAACTCCTAGTCTGCTTAAATACTCAATAATTTGGAAAATCTCCTGTGGAGAGTGACTAAGCGTCTGTGCGATGTCTTCAATTGTCCTATTCCCATTTACCAAAAAATAGACGCTGCGGCATGAGATGGGCAATTGAGAGAGTTGAGATTGCGTAAGGGTAGCCTCTTGGTAGGGAATGACAGAAGTGTGTGGTCTTGATGATGCAGACGAGAGATTGTAGCCACTGGAGGCTGACGGTGTCTGTGGTCCCGGTGGTTCAAAGGTTGGGAAAGCTTTCGCTTCCCAGTTTAAAGTACCCAATGGAGAGAGAAGTACCTCCCAGTTATCCCATTTGTATCTTTGTTGTTGGGTGCTCGTAAAGAAGCAAGCAAAAACCTCTCCATTTTGGATATGCAGTTCGACTTCTCCTCCTTGTCGCGAGCGAGAAGCTGATATCTGCGCGTAAAAAATGCCTGTGTAAAGAGATTGCCGAATAATCTGGTAAAGAGTAGCATAATCAACGCTGACCATAATTTTCCCCTCTCAACAAAGAACCTGTCTGTCACGTTGGCTTTATTTTACCATTTTATGTATGTTTATCGATGTATAAAAGAGCTTTTCTATTTTAACCGGAGGTCTCTGCCTGCAAAAAAAGATTGGAGGTAATTGCGATAATATTACGCTGTTAGAAGAGTCGTGTCAAGTGGAGTGACCCCTTCCCATGTATACAGGCAAGCCCCACAAAAACAAAGCACCTCCCCTGATTAGTGTGCTTGGAGCGTTTGCACCAGTGTTTGCACGCCCGCGCGCAGCTCTTGTGGGGAGGCGCTCGCAAACCCTAATACCAGACCGTCGCGTGGGAGCGATTGTTGGCTGAATTGTGAGACGGGGAGGATGTGCAGGTCGGAGTCAGCTGCCCGCTGGACGACTGCCTGAGCACTCATCCCTGCAGGGAGCCAGGCGACCAGGTGCATTCCCGCTTCTGGCACGCTGATCTCCAGGATATTGCCTGCTTCTTGCGTCAGCGCATCTATGAGCGTATTCCTGCGCTCTCCATAGAGCATGCGCATTTTGCGCACATACCGCGCGAAATACCCCTCAGCTATGAAATCGGCCAGGGCCAGTTGTTCCAGCATCGGCAGATGCACCGTGATAAGGCGGTGCGCTGCGATCAAGCCTGTGAGCAATTCAGGAGGAGCAACCAGGTAGCCCAGGCGCAAGGAGGGAAAGAGCACCTTACTAAAGGTTCCATTATAGAGCACGCGCCCGGCGCGGTCCAGGCCGTGCAGAGCCTCTAAGGGCCGCCCGCTGTAGCGATACTCACTATCGTAGTCATCCTCCACGATCCAGGCTCCTACCTCGCGGCTCCAATCGAGCAGCGCCAGCCGTCGGTTCAGGCTCATGGTGACACCAGTGGGAAACTGATGGGAGGGCGTGACGACGGCCAGTCGCGCCCCTGGACAGAGCCGCCGTCCGGCCTCGACATCGAGGCCCTCCTTATCAATGGGCACCGCCACGATGTTTGCTCCGGCGGCCAGCAGCGCCCCACGCGCTCCAGAATATCCCGGATCTTCGACCCAGGCCGCATCTGCTGGATCAAGCAATACGCGTGCGATCAGATCGAGGGCACCCTGCGCTCCGGTAGTGAGGATGATCTGCTCAGCCGTGCAGTGGACGCCGCGCGTCACGCCGATGTGCGTGGCGATGGCCTGACGTAGAGGCTCATAGCCTGGCACGTACTGGTACAGTGAGACTGCTTGCAATGACTGACGAGCATGTTTTGCCACCAACCTGGCCCAGATCCTATAGGGAAAGTATGTCATATCTGGCTGACCAACGAGGAACAGCCTCGTTCCGCAATTTCCCTGCTGACCGTAGAATTCTTCTGGATAGGGCGTGTCAATGAGCAACTGGCCACGCCGCGCATATGCGGCTGGAGGCGTCCTTGAGGTATCTGTTGCGCCCGGCGCTTGCGCATGCTGGCTCCCCTGCACCACCTGCTCTGGTTGCAGACGGGCGACCCGCGTGCCGTCTCCCACCCTGCTCTCGATATAGCCTTCCAACGACAACTGCTCGTAGACCAGAACAGTTGTCGTGCGCGATACGCCCAGTGAACTGGCCATGACCCGTGTCGAGGGGAGGCGTACACCAGCCTCCAGTTGTCCTGACAGAATAGCGCCGCGCAACCGCTCGTAAAGCTGCCTGTACAGGGGCGCTGATGCGTTCTGATCGAGCGTGAACACTGGCTTCTTGAGAGGGGTGGCCCGTTTCGACATCGGCGTTTCTTTCTTCAAACAGCTGTACGAATTAAGTCCATGCTTAATGGCATCTTCATTATAGCGAAAAATGGCTCTTTTCACAAGTCCAATAACAGCATATACTTCTGATGAAAATACGATACTTCTGATGAAAATACGAAAGGGGCATGATGACATGCAAAAACTGTTTTTCCTGGTGGTTGTCGTTGCGGCATTGTTTGTCGGAGGGGCAACTCTCTCGGTTCCAGCGGCCCAGGCGTCTGCTTTCCCTGCTCAGGTGGGAGCAGTCCACACCCACGCCGCGCTGGCCTGTCCTCCAACGGTCAGTGAAGGCAGCACAGGCAGCACGGTCGTAAGGCTTCAGAATGACCTCAATGAGGACTTTGGCTTTCCCATTGTCGTCGTCGATGGCATCTTCGGCCAAAAGACGAAAAATGCAGTGGTAGAGTTTCAACAGCAGGTCAATCTGACCCCCGATGGCATTGTCGGCCCACACACCTGGCACGCTCTTGAGCCTTTTACCTGTTGAGGGTTCCAACCTCGAAGGAGGGGAAACGCTCGCTGAGTGTTTCCCCTCTCACAGCGAATATCTTCTCATAAACAGCTGCGTTTTTGTGGTCATCCAGCCTGGGAGAAATGTAGACATCGCCTGGCCTGCTTAAAATGTCCAATGTATGTTGGCGCAAGCCAAGCTTCACAGTTAGCAGAACGTCTTGAAGCGCGTGATGAAATCTTCAAGTTCATTCAGAGGAGGATATCCGACGACGCAAGGCGGGCAATGCATTACGTTTTCCTTAGTCGCTTGACGAGCATACGGAAATTATGTGTAGTTATTTACAATAATTTATGAATTTGCCAATCACAAGCAGAAAAAACTTCTTTAGCGTTATCTATTTTTACCTCTCTCAATTGGATTCTTACATTAAAAAGGGGGAGAACAAGATGCAAAATCCCGGAGGGCACAAGCCCGGCCTCAAGAATCCTGGCCTAATCAAACGCAAGACGATCAATACGACACAGGATGCATGGATCAAGACCAGCCATCTTCTACCAGAGCAGCAACTCCCATTACTGATGCAACCAGCAATCGAAGGAGTGGAACTGGTTGACTGGGCAAGGGGAAATCGAGAGACAATAGAAAGCTCTTTATTAAAATACGGCGGTATTCTCTTCCGCAACTTTCCCATCCCATCTGTGTCCGAGTTCGAACGGTTCGTTACCGCTATCGCCGGGGACTTGCTTGAATACACCTATCGCTCGACTCCACGACGAAAAGAGACTGGCAATATTTATACCTCAACCGAATATCCAGCCGATCAATCTATCCCATTGCATAATGAGATGGCTTATTCCTCGAACTGGCCGCTGAAAATCGGCTTTTTCTGCGCCATTCCGGCTGAAAAAGGTGGAGAAACCCCGATTGCCGACAGCCGCCGTATCTTCCAACGCATTGACCCCGCAATTAAAGAGCGTTTCAGACAGAAGCGAGTTATGTATGTGCGCAACTACGTTGAAGGCATGGACCTCCCCTGGCAGACTGTTTTTCAAACCACCAGCAAGCCAGAGGTTGAGCGCTATTGTCGCAAAGCTGGCACCGAGTTTGAATGGGTCACGAGCGATCACTTGAGAACGCGCCAGGTCTGCCTGGCTGTGGTAACGCATCCTAAAACAGGTGAGCCACTCTGGTTCAATCAGGCTCACCTGTTCCAAATATCAAATTTGCCACCCGAAGTACGTGAGTCCTTGCTTGCAACCTGCAAACAGGAAGATCTCCCGCGCAATGCTTACTATGGCGATGGATCTCCCCTCGAAACTGACGCCCTGGAACATATTCGGGAAATTTATCGACACCATGCCGGAAGTTGTGTACTGAGGGCTTCCTTCTCACTGAGGGGCGATAGAAGAGATACTACAGGCATTGATCGTCCCTGTATCCAAACCATCTCAAAGAGAAGGGAACATCCATGCCTGTATCCAAGAACCAGCGTACCACATCGAACCCCGATCTCGTTGCAGACGAGCGACAAAACTTCCATGAACACCTGCGTGCGTTGACGCGGCAGGCGGTGCGTGTCGTGATCGAAGAAGTCATGCGGGAAGAACTGACGCAGTTCCTGGGGGCTGCCTGGGGAGAGTCCACGCCAGAGCGCAAAGGCCATCGCAATGGGACCTACACCCGCGACCTGGCCACCTCATCAGGGCCCATGGAAGACCTGCACGTCCCCAGAGATCGGGAAGGAAACTTTCATACCCAGGTCTTCGAACGCTATAGCCGCTATGAGCCTGAGGTGGCAGAGGGGTTGACGCAGATGTTTGTGGCAGGAGTGAGCACAGAGAAAGTGGGTGAGGTGGCTCAAACCCTGATCGGAGTATCTCCCAGCGCCAGTACCGTCAGCCGTCTCAATCAGACCTTAACCGAACAATTTGAGACGTGGCGGGAGCGTCGTTTGCATGAGCACTGGCGTATCCTCTACCTCGATGGGGTCCACTTCAGCATCCGACATGGCGATCAGCTGGATTCAACGATCATCTTAACAGCCCTCGGAGTCGATCTGGAGGGCAACAAAGAGGTCCTGGCATTGCGTGCCTGTGCGGAAGAAGACAAAGATGGCTGGAGTTGCTTGGTGCATGATCTGCGGCAGCGTGGAGCGACACAGCTCGACTTGATCGTGACAGAGGGGCATGAAGGACTCCTGGCAGCCATTGCCGCGCTTTTTCCCGCCACGCCACGTCAACGGTGTGTGGTCCATAAACAACGCAATGTCATGAACGCCATTCCTAAGCGCGAACGTGGTCTCATCGCCGCTGAACTGACAGGGATCTGGAAAGCTGCGACCAAAGAGGAGGCGCTTGTGCATCTGGCAGCGTTTCAAGGCAAATACCAGAAACGCTATCCTGAAGCGGTCCGAAGCTTGATGGAGGATAAAGAACACCTGCTCACCTTTTACGCCTTTCCCCAGGTGATGCATCGTTACATCCGTACGACCAATGCCATTGAAAGCTTTTTTAGCAATGTCCGGCAGCGCACTGATCAGATTGAGACCTTCACCACCGAAACCAGTTGTCTCACCATGGTCTGGGCGGTGATGCAGGGAATACAGGTGCCCAGGATTCCCGTCAAGTAACGCCTGAATAGTGATCGTTGGTGGCTCATACGCAACCAGTCGGAAAGGGCTGGTCAGGAGGGGGTGTTCTTTTTCTCTCTGAGTCTCCCAAAAGATGGCGTTGTTGGCGAGAGTAAGCTCCCTGTCCTGCTCTTTTCTCATGGTGATCGCTTTTAGCAACGACAAATCATTGCCCTTCCCTCTTTGTTTGCTTGTTCTTCCTTGTCGCTACACAGCTTTCGGGATGGTGTCGCATCGGGGATACGCGCGTTCCGATCGCCATGCTCTTGCACCTGGTCGAGCAGCCCTCCATAGCCACGGCAGGGCTTCCTTTACCGGTGGACGGACAGAAGGCTCCCTTTCGCAGACGAAGCAAAGGTTTGGGTTGTGTGCTTGCAGGTTAAGATGCCATTGTCGGCTGGGCGAGGACCGCCATCTAGGATTGCGAGTTGGTCGCGCAAGCCGTGTGCATGGCTTTGGTCAACCGGAAGCCGCAAGCCGGTTTGCCGCATCACTCGGATCGTGATTCTCCGTCTACCAGTGACGGGTATCAGCAGCTGGCTTCCTGGGATAGCCAGGTCAGCATGAGCTGTAGGGGCAGTTGCGACGACCATGCCTCAATGCGAGCGATCCTTTGGTTCGCTCAAAGGCGAAGGTCTTCGTCACTCTGTCTTTGGGACCCGTGGGCAAGCCTGTGGAGTGATCTTTGAAGACATTGCCTGCTTTGACCATCGCGTTCATCGGCATGCGTCTCTGGACTATCTCAGTCCTGTTCCGTTTGCATGGTGAAAGAGCTGATCTCGGTTTGACCCTTCTACAAAAACAGGTCAACAATAGGCCGCCGAAGATCTGGGTGAAGAAACACGCCGTCCTGGGTTTTTCCAGGCACAAGACATCGTGCATCGAGGAAGGTTGCGCGAGTGCATACACGTTGGAGGAGGTCCGTTGCCAATGGAAAAGAACACCAGACCGCTCTGGAAGACCCCCGGTGCTCGCCTATGCGGTGGAGATGCTAATGCCCCTCATCAGCAAGAGCAGCCTCCCTGGTTGGTAGCGTATCCCACATATCAAGAAGAGCAGCACAGGCGTATGCTCCATCAGCAGGTCAAGGAGCTATCCTGGCTCGCTCAGCAGGTGCAGCAGGAGCTCGCCGAGTGGACGACGACAGATCTTTCGTTCCTCCATCAGTGCGTGATGGAACAGCTTGCCACTGCGATGGTAAAGAGGGCAGTGCTGCTCCAGCAGATAACGCGAAGGGATCTCGAACGGAAGGCATCCTGCGCCCAGGACGCAAGCAACGCTGCCGAGCGAGGAGCAGCCCCGAAGGATGTGAGGCAGGACGATGTACTGGCATCCTACGACCAGGCAGAGCACGCGCGTCGCGCTGGTCGGTACGCGCTGGCCCTGCACAGCTATGATCAGGCCATCACCCAAGCGCCGTCCTTGACCTTAGCGTATCATGGGCGGGCAGCCTGCTATCTGGCGTCTGAACAGTATAGACGAGCGCTGGCGGATTACGGCTGGATTCTGGCGTGTGATCCGCGTGACGTGCTCGCCTATTACCAACGAGGGGAAGTCTATCGTCTATGCCGACAGTACAAGCAAGCCCTGGCCGACTATGACCAGGCCATCGCGCTTGAGCCGGATCATGTCCCGGCGCTGCTAGCACGAGCGGAGGTATCTCTGCTGCTCAAGCAAAAAGCGCGGGCCTCCAGCGATTTTGCCCAGGCGGCGAGGTGTGAGCCGGACAATAGCTCTGCGGCATGGATGGCGGTCTTTACCTCTCTTGATCGAGACCGCCCTGGCAACGCCGTTGTCGCGCATCTAGAGACGCTGGCCACATGCTTCGCGCCGACAGAGGAAGGGGCGCTGTGCCGAGGAGTTGCCCTCGGGCTGCGTGGGAGATGGCAGGCAGGTCTGATCGTGTTGGAGCAGATGCTAGCCCAAGAGCCTTCCTCTGCTGCCGATGGCTGTTTCTGGCAAGGGATGCTCCTGGCCCTGCTTGGGGAACAGGCAGCAGCACGAGCAGCCCTGGAGCAGGCGCTGCGGCGAGGTCTGCCTTCGGTGCTGTTGACTCCGCTCTACTGGCTCGAAGAGGAACAGCCCACGTTCTATCAGGAAGTGGCTTTGCCGCTACTCCAGCAGGAGGTAGCAGAGTGAGCCATCTGGAGCAGGCAGTTTGTTGGTTTTTCGCGTCCACTGATTGCGCAAGGCAAGATCCATAGGAGTAG
>DASTZT010000184.1:0-3727 GCA_035764225.1 Ktedonobacteraceae bacterium | reverse complement strand
GGGTCGCGCGCGAACTGGGCACCTATATGGATGTTGTTTCGTGGAGTAATGATGAGGTGTGGGAGGCGATGGTCGAGACGCGTTGGGAGACGCGCAAGATGGAAGGCATGACTGAACCGTATACGGGGCATAACGTGGGTGTGCCGCAGCCGCTGCTTCCTGTGTGGGATTACGATCTCCCCGCCGTTAGCGGTCTCAAGGCCGCCGAGTCGCGGACGAAGATCGATGGCCTGGATGAGATGGTGGCCTGTACAACCTGTAACAGCACCGGACGCATGCTTTGTACCAACTGTAGCGGACGAGGCTGGATCGTCTGTCCCGATTGCAAGGGGCGGATGAAGAATCGTTGCGCGACCTGTCGTGGGCGTGGTTATGTTGCCGATTGGACGCCAGGGGAAAAGAAGCCATTTTTCCAGCGGAAAGCCGAAAATGTCGCGCACTCGATTGGCGGCAAGGTTTCGGATGTCTTCGAGAATATTCGCCAGCAAGGGGTACCCATTCCCAATCCGGTCGATGTAGACCCGGCGACAAAGGGCCGTACTATTCCCTGCCCAGATTGCGTCAATGGTGAGGTCGATTGTACCTGTGGCAATGGCAAGCGCGTCTGTACTGCCTGCCAGGGAGCAAAATCGTCGCTCTGTACCAACTGTAGCGGGACTGGCAAGCTGGTACGCCATCGTGAGATCGTGCGTCAGTTCGATTTACGCTCTCAGGCGCGTCTGGTTGGCGAGTGCCCCATCCCGCAGCAACAATTGCTCAAGGCGAGCGGCGATTCGATTTACAATGCCGAGGTCAACGAGATGCTGCATCCCGAAGCTCCTCCTGATGGGGTGCCGATGGATGTCTGGCGACAGACTGTCGAGCTTGTACGTTCCGAGCATCAAAGCAAAGATGGAGCGGGAAATGATCCCCATGCGAGCTCTCGTGCCACCTTGCAGGTCATTGAGCTGATACGTATTCCGTATACCAGAGTGCAGTACCGCTACTCGGACCAGGATTATATGCTCTACATCTATGACTCTGAAGGGAAAGAGAAGTTCTATGCCGAGCGTTATCCCGCTCGCTGGGATCGCATCGACCGCCTGGTAAAAGCCATCTCGGCTGACCTGGTGGCCCCTCTCCAAAAAGAGCCTCAGCCAGCGTCACCGCCTCCCAATCCGGGTGTCTATCGGGTACATATTGAGGTTCCGCCCACCGAGGAAAACCCAGAAGAAAACCTGTAGGGCTTTCGTTTTCAATTGACACTTAACCTCCTTCCGTGTTACGTCTAGGGCATGCAGAAAAACGTATAGTTGCGTGTGACGGAGAAAGATGGAGCATTGAAGGAGGGTTACTATGCGCGCAGTGGTGTATAAGGGACCGTTTCAAGTCGCGGTAGAACAGGTAGCGGACCCTAAGATCCAGCACCCCAACGATATTATAGTGCGTATTACCTCATCTGCTATTTGTGGCTCGGATCTTCATATGTATGAAGGGAGAACGGCGGCGCAACCCGGTATCGTGTTTGGGCACGAGAACATGGGAATAGTAGAGGAGGTTGGCTCTGGTGTAACGACGCTACGCAAGGGTGATCGCGTTGTTATGCCGTTCAATGTAGCGTGCGGCTTTTGTAAGAACTGTGAGCGCGGCTTCACGGGCTTTTGTTTGACCGTAAATCCTGGATTTGCTGGTGGAGCATATGGCTATGTGGCGATGGGGCCGTATCCCGGTGGACAGGCGGAATATCTACGCGTGCCGTATGCTGATTTTAATGCTTTGAAACTGCCTCAAGGGACGGAGCACGAAGAAGACTTTTCCTTGCTGGCCGATATCTTTCCCACAGGATATCATGGGACCGAACTGGCGCAGGTCTCGACAGGTGAAACAGTGGTGGTCTTCGGGGCGGGTCCGGTTGGGGCAATGGCGGCGTATAGTGCCCTTATTCGAGGTGCTTCTGAGGTCTACGTTGTTGATCGCGTGCCAGAGCGCCTGCAGAAGGTCAAGGATATCGGCGCTATCCCGATTGATTTTAGCAAAGGCGATCCGGTCCAGCAAATTCGCGATATGCGTCATGGCGATGGGGTAGATAAGGGCATAGATGCTGTCGGCTATCAGGCGATAGAACCGGGTAAGGAATCCGAGGCTCCCAACGCGGTGCTTGACGCCGTGATCCAGATCGTGAATCCTACAGGCATGTTAGGTATTCCCGGCTTATATGTACCATCAGATCCAGGCGGCGTAGATCCGCATGCCAAGCAGGGACTCCTGCTGATCCCCTTTGGCAAGCTTTTTGAGAAGGGGTTGCGCCTGGGGACCGGACAGTGCAACGTCAAGCGGTATAATCGTTACTTGCGCGATATGATTATTGCTGGCAGGGCGAAACCCAGCTTCATCGTCTCGAACGAAGTTCCGCTCAATGACGCTCCGCAAGCATACGAAAAGTTTGATAAGCGCGTCGAAGGCTACACAAAGGTGATTTTGAAGCCGTAGCGAACTGGAGGGGACGCACACCAGCGTGTGTCCCCTGTCATTTCTGCCTCTCTTCTCAGCGATTGATCACGTCGTACCGACCTCCCACGATGAATCGGGGAGCTACTGCGCGTCCAATTCATTGCCAGTCCTTTCGTGGCGGCAGCGAGTTCTGGAAGGACGGGTGCTAAAGTGGACGCCATGAATGCCGTCGCCACAAGGGGATGGCTCGTCGTCACAGGGGATGACCAGCCGCATGGAAGCAGGAGCAGCAGGCCGTCCAGCACACCTGGCACACCGCGTTATTTACCTTCCGCCGTTGGATCATCTGGCAGCGTCGGCAATTGTGTGACCCAGGTCATCTGGAAGTTATTGGTGCAGATGGGGCATGCCCGCTCGGTTGGTAGCGGAACTGCAATCAGGGAGATATATCTCCAGGCTCCATCCAGGTTGCGCTCCCAAATGAGCGTGCATGTGGGGCATAAATTCCGTTCCCATTGATGCATAAGCTATCGGTTCTCCTCTCCTCCTATCAGCGCGGTTGCAAAGCTATTGATCGCATATCTATCTGAGCAGCATCGTAACACATCCTTACTTGCAGCGCGGCGAAGCTGTAAAGATGGCCGCGCTGCTTGCTTGCTCTTATGGAAGAGAAGGAAGATCGTAGAAGCTATGGCATAGCGAATAGCCCGGAAAGGCTACAGCGTATCATCCAGGTGTGTTAAGTAGTCCACCAATAGCGGGCGTTTTACCACCACCTGCTTACTTTCTGTGTCTATCCCGGCGGCTCGCAAATCTTTGACGGTAACGGCGTTCTCAGCCAGCTCGCTTTCGCCGATGATGAGGGCATAGTGAGCGCCGGAAGCATTGGCCTGTTTCATCTGGGCTTTGCCGCTGCGATTGCCGTAGCTCATTTCGGTTTTGATACCTGCGTGACGTAGTTCTGCCGTGACTTGTACTGCGGCATCTTTGTATTCTGGCGTTTTGCCGAAATAAACGACAAAGGCGCGAGCTGACGGCATTGGAGCTGGTACGATGTCCTGTCGTTTCATTTCGAGAATAATGCGTTCGATCCCCGCGCCAAAACCAATGCCGGGAACGTGGCTACCGCCAAGAATTTCTGCCAGTCCATCGTAGCGCCCGCCGCCGGTAAGCGTGGCTTTATCGCGCATGGATATGAACTCAAAGACCGTGCGTGTATAGTAGTCCAGCCCGCGCACAATCAGCGGATCGATGACATACGGTACCTGGTAAGCGTCCAGGTAACGACGCACAGCCG
>DASTZT010000183.1:0-6458 GCA_035764225.1 Ktedonobacteraceae bacterium | reverse complement strand
GCTCCAAAGGGGCAAGGTCGTTGGTTCTCATCGAGAATCAGGATCTGTCGTCCGGCAAAAGCGCGTCCGATAGGAATACTCTGCTGCTCAGTAGAGAGGTTCTGTACCTGATAGCAGGTGGCGAGCACGGCTTCGCTCGGCCCATATAAATTCCAGATCGCTGGCTGTTCTCCAACCTGCATACGCCAACGTCGCACAATCTCGACGGGTAACACCTCGCCTGAGAGCAGGACCGTTTCCAGGGAGGGGAGCAGCACACGTTGCCCCTGATTCTGCTTGGCTTCTAGCTCGTAGACAAGATAGCGGAAGAAACTGGGGACCGTCTGGAGCAGCGAAATCCGCTGTTCGTTGAGCCAGAGCAAGAGCCTGGCCGGATCATGTTTATTCTCTGCAGAGGTCATGCATAGCGTCGCCCCAAAGCAGAGCGTACCTAATATTTCGCAATAGGAGGCATCGAAGGTGAGAGCAGACCACTGCGCAATGCGTTTCGGGGCGTGAATGTGGAACTGCTGGCTTTGCCAGATGAGGAACTGGCAAAAGCTCCCATGAGATTGGACGATCCCTTTAGGACGACCCGTAGAGCCAGATGTGTAAGCAATATAGGCAGGGTCCGCAGGATCTACAGCGATTGCTGGATTGGTGATCGGTCGTGCGTTCACATATTCAAGGGTATAGCATTCATCGGTGCTATCCATTGCGTCTAATCTGACCGTTGCGGTATCTAATACAACAACGTGGTGATGAGCCTGTAAATGCACCTGCTGATAGAGATGGAGCAAGGCGTCTTCTATGATAAAGCAGGGAGGGGATAGCTCCGCAAGAATACTGCGCAAACGCACTTCAGGATAAGCAGGCTCCAGACAGACGAAACTACAACCTGCTTTTAATACAGCTAACATAGCGATGACTTGCAGGAGATTGTCTGTCAGTAAAAGAGCAATGGGCTGTTGAGAAGCGAGGCCCATATCCCTGAGCGCATGAGCAAGCTGATTGCTGCGTGCATTGAGATCGCCATAGCTCAGTTGCCTGTCATCAGCGATCAGGGCGATAGCTAAAGGATCGCGCTCGACCTGAGCCTCAAACAGATGATGAAGGCAACTTGCTGGCTGGTCTACAACCGGGGGATCTACAAACACCTGGGCAAGCTCTTCAGCCGTAAGGAACGACAGGTGCGTGAGCGGTTGTTCGGGAGTAGCCACAACCACTGCTAGCAGGTTCAGGTAATGCGCCATCATGCGTTGGATGGTGGCCACCTCGAAAAGATCCGATCTGTATTCCAGCGCACCCCTCAAATCCTGCCCATCATCTATGAGCAGTAATGTGATATCAAATGTGGTTGTGATCGTTTCCACTGGAAGAGGCTCGACGGCCAGACCTGCCAGTTCCACATCTGCTTTGGGATCGTTTTGCAGCTTAAACAAGATCTGAAGAAACGGCGTCATGTTCGTCGTGCGTTCGGGTGCAAGCTCTTCAATCAACCTTTCAAAAGGCAGATCCTGATGTGCATAGGCTTCTAAGGCAGTTTCTTGCACGCGAGCCAGTACCTCTTTGAACGTGGATGCGCCTGCCATATCTATACGCAGTAAAAGCGTGTTGATGAAGCATCCGATCAAGCCTTCGATCTCAGTGTGAGTACGATTGGCGATGGGCGAGCTGATAACAAGGTCGTCCTGCCCGCTGTAGCGCGAGAGAAGGATGGTAAAGGCGGCGAGCGTGGTCATGAAGAGCGTTGTGCCTTCTCGGTAGCTCAAGGCTTTGAGCTGTGCTGTCAGTTCCGCAGGTATCGTAAAGGTATATTCAGCTCCCTGGAATGACTGCGTAAGGGAGCGAAGATGATCGGTAGGCAGTTCGAGCGTTGTGGGGGCACCAGCCAGCTTCTGCCTCCAGTAAGCTAGTTGCTGCTCCAGAACCGCGCCTTGTAGCCACTCGCGCTGCCAGAGTGCGAAATCCGCATATTGAATAGGCAGCTCAGGCAATCTGGTGGGTAAGCCTTTGCTGAAAGCGTCGTAGAGCGTAGAGAGTTCGTGGAAAAATACATCCATCGACCAGCCATCAGCAATAATATGGTGTAAGACCAGAAACAGGACGTGCTCCTGTGGAGAGAGCCAGAGCAAACTGGTATGCAGCAATGGACCTGTGGTCAGATCGAAGAAATGTTGCGCCTGCTCGCGCGTCAACTGTTGGATCAATGCCGCTTGTAGATCGCGAGGTAAGTCGCGTAGATCCACCGTCGCGAGAGACAGGTTGAGCCCAGGCGCAATGACCTGTATGGGCATGTCCTCGACAACAGCGAAGGTGGTGCGCAAAGCTTCGTGCCTGCGCACAATGTCGCTGAGACTGCTGTGAAGGGCTTGCCTGTTCAATGGGCCGCTGAGATGTAAGGCAAAGGTGATATTGTATAGTGCCAGGGTGCTATTCGTCTCCCACTGCTGTAAAAACCAGAGGCGCTGCTGCGCAAAAGAGAGCGGCAAGGCTGTATTGGTCTTGCGCCGTTGGATGGTAGGCTCAATGCGTTCGGAGGTAGTTTCCGATTGGGCAATCATCTCAGCTAGAGCCGCTATCGTTGGCGCTTCAAAGAGACCGCGCACGGAAAGTTCGATATGGAGGGCTTCGCGTATGCGTGAGACCACCTGGGTGGCGAGAAGAGAGTGCCCACCCAGCTCAAAGAAATTATCATAAATGCTTATCTGTTCACGTCCAAGCAAACGACACCAGATGTCTGCCAGCATTTTTTCTGTCGGTGTGCGCGGTACAACGAAGTTGTTGTTTGTAATCAATCCAATCGTCTCAGGATCTGGTAGTGCCTGACGGTCCACTTTGCCATTTGGCGTCAGGGGCAAGGTCTCCAGAAGCATAAAGGCGGAGGGATGCATATAAGAAGGGAGCTTCTGGCGCAAAAAGCTGTGTAGCTCACTCCTTTCAAGGATGGCATGTTCATGAGGGACAATGTAAGCGACCAGTTGCCGCTCCTCAGTATGTGTCTGACGCAGCAGGACAACGCTTTTCTGTATCTCAGGATGGCTTTGCAGTACTGCTTCAATCTCTCCCAGTTCGATGCGGAAGCCGCGCAGTTTGATCTGATGATCGACGCGACCTACAAATTCAATCGCCCCGTTCTCACGATAGCGTACCAGGTCTCCGGTTCTATACAAGCGTACACCTGGCTGCTCGCTATGCGGATGCGGCACAAACTTCTCCGCCGTCAAATCAGGCTGATTCAGGTATCCGCGTGCTAATCCTGCCCCGGCCACGTATAATTCTCCGAGCACACCGATTGGCACAGGTTGCATCTGGCGATCAAGCACATATGCCTGTGTATTGGCAATCGGGAAGCCAATAGGTATGGTTTGGGCCTCCTCTGCCACATGCTCAATGAGGTAGCAGGCAGAGAACGTGGTATTTTCGGTCGGCCCATACCCATTCAACAGGCGTCTGGGTGGTCCATGCTGTAAGGCGTGACGAATCCAGCGGCTATCCAGGGCTTCGCCACCAACAAGCAGCGAATTCACGCTGCTAAACGCCGCCGCTTCACTGCTGACGATCTGGTTGAATAAGGCAGCGGTGATAAACATTGCGCTGCATGTCCGCTCGCGTAAAAAATAGGCGAACGCAGGCGGTGAGAGCAGCACATCCTGCGGGACAACCATCACCCGCCCCCCATTGAGCAGTGCGCCCCAGACCTCAAGGGTCGCGGCATCAAAGGATGTGTTAGAGAGATGTGCCAATGTGTCGGATGGAGTGAGCGTGATGTAGTTGGTAGCGCGCACCAGGCGTACAACTGCTCGATGTGGGATCGCCACTCCCTTCGGCTGTCCGGTTGAGCCTGAAGTGTAAATCACATAGGCGAGATTGTCCGCCCCAACAACACGTACCGCATCGTCGCTCTGTTGCTGCTGAAGCGACGACCAGGCGTGTTCAAAACAGAGCACGGGCGTTGCTAAAGAGGGCAAATGGCCCAGGAAGCGTTGCTGGACGAGCAGCACACCTACCTGCGCATCTGCGAGCATGAACGCGAGCCGTTCGTGTGGATAGGTCGGGTCCAGTGGTACATACGCGCCGCCCGTTTTAAGGATAGCGAGCTGGCTGATAATCAGAGCTAACGAACGCTCCATATATAGCCCTACGCGCACTTCGAGCCCGACGTTGTATTGTCGCAAGATGTGGGCTAGCTGATTGGCGCACCGATTCAGCTCCTGATAGGTGATATGGCTGTCGGCGTCAATGGCGGCGATGGAGTCCGGGTAGAGTGTGACCTGTTCCTCGACCAGCTCATGGATGCAGCGTGTGTGGGGATAGGGCGTTCGGGTCATATTCCACTCGATGAGCAGTTGCTGTTGTTCTGCCTGTGTTAATAGCGGTAGGGCGTATAGACGCGTGTCGGGTTGTTCCGCCACTGCTTCCAGCAAAGTATGGTAGTGGCCAATCAGGCGGTGAATGGTCGGAGCGTCGAAAAGATCACGGCTGTATTCGCAGTAGCCCACCACGCCATCAGCTGTATCTTTTAGCTCAAGGTTCACATCGTACTTTGCCGTTCCATTATCGCTGGTGGCGAGAAATTGCGCGGTCAGACCGGATAGTGCTAAAGACACAGAGGCAGTGTTTTGCAAGGAAAACATCACCTGGAACAGTGGAGTATGATCCAGGCTGCGGGTAGGGCGCAGTTCCTCTACCAGCTTCTCGAAAGGAAGATCCTGATGAGCGTAAGCATCCAGAGCTACATCGCGTACCCTTTTAAGCAGCTCGCGGAAGGAAGGATTGCCAGAGAGATCGGTGCGTATTACCAGCGTGTTGCTAAAAAAGCCAATTAGCCCTGCCAGTTCATCATGAGAGCGATTAGCGATGGGAGTGCCAACAACGATATCTTCTTGCTGGCTATAGCGTAGTAGTAGCACCTGGAAGGTAGCGAGCAGGAGCATAAATAGCGTCACCTGTTCCTGCTGACTCAATTTTTTGAGTGTTGCTGTCAACGCCTGGGAAATATGCACTGATTGGATCGCGCCACCGTGTGTCTGAACTTTTGGGCGAGGTCGGTCTACGGGCAATGGCAGTAGATCTGGAATACCATGAAGCTGTTGTTTCCAATAGGCTATGTGCGTCTCTAGTCGCTCGCCTTGCAGCCATTGGCGCTGCCAGAGTGCGAAGTCGGCGTATTGGATTGGTAATGGGGGAAGCGGTGAAAATTTATGCTGAACAAACGCGTTGTAGAGGAGTTCCAACTCATGGAAGAAAACACCCATTGACCAGCCATCGGAGATGCTATGGTGCATCGTAATCAACAACAGGTGTTCTTCTTGCGCTATTTGTATACATCTCACTCGCAGCAAAGGCCCTTGTTGCAATTCAAAAGGCTGTTCTGCCTCTTCAGCAGCCAGACGTTGCATTAGGGTTGCACGTTCGGGAAGTCGCACCTTCTCTGCTTGCTCAACTGCCAATGGGAGCGTGAGCGTCGGGGCAATGATCTGGACCGCTTGCTCTTCCGCAACGGCAAAACGCGTGCGCAAAATTTCGTGCCGACGAATGATCTCATTGAGACTTTGCTGAAGCGCCACTAGATGAAGTTTGCCTTGCAGATGGATGGCGGTCGCAATCGTATACAGCGGGCTATCTGGCTCCCACTGTTGTAAAAACCAGAGGCGCTGCTGAGCAAAAGAGAGTGGTACCACGCTGCCACGTTCTTGTGCTGTAATCGTGGTTTCTGTGGCGGAAGCTGCAAAACCTTCTTCGCTTGAAAGCAGTGCTAGCAGGGCATCTCTTTCTGCCGTGATGTCGTCTATCAGGTTGTCTTCATCCATAAAGCTCATCCTCCAGCCGCCTGTTGCTTGGCGTGTAGCAATTTTCGGACCGCGCTGGCGGGCATAGCGGCAATTTTTTTGTGCAATTCGGCAATCTTTGTCATCTGGCCGGGTGCCGTTTCATATTTGATCAGCAATGTGGCCAATTCAGCTACAGTAGGAGCCTTATAGAGATCGCGCAAGGGCAATTCCACTTTGAAAATGGTTCGTATGCGCGAGTATATGCTCGTCATGAGTAATGAGTGGCCACCTAGCTCAAAGAAATTGTCAAAGATGCCCACCCGTTCTATGCCAAGCACCTGAGACCAGGTCTCTGCGATGAGTTCCTCAAGCGGGGTACCGGGGGCGACGTAGGTTGCCTCATCTATCCGGTCCGAAGTGTCTGGCGCTGGTAGGGCACGCCGATCTATTTTGCCGTTGGGTGAGCGTGGTAATTGCTCTAACTTTATTATTCTAGCGGGAAGCATATACTGTGGCAGCCTGGTCCGTAAGTGCTGGTCCAGTTGGATTAAGGAGAAAGGCAGCTCTGGCTCAGGGACGACATAAGCAATCAGGCGTTTCTCTCCTGGCGTATCTTCATCCGCGATGACCACTGCTTCCCTGATACTGTCATGCTGGAGCAGCATGGCTTCAATTTCCCCGATCTCGATCCTGAACCCGCGGATC
>DASTZT010000182.1:0-6753 GCA_035764225.1 Ktedonobacteraceae bacterium | reverse complement strand
CTCCCATTCCTCCCGCGCCAATCTGTTCTCCAATCTCATAGTCGCTCAGTTGCATCGTCTGCTGAGCGCGGGGAGCCTGGGGAGCCAGCGCCACAGCCAGCAATTTCTGTGGGTCTTGCTCTATGGCTTGGCGGCACTGCTCACAGATATACTCACCCTGGCGAGCTGAGTTCACTTCGCTGGAAACATCTTTATGGCAGCGCTGACAATAGACTGGCGTTGGGGCTTGCACCGGGGCCTCTATACGTACCTGAAATACGGTCCTGCCCACCTTGATCTTATCTCCATCGCGCAGGTCAACCTGAGGATAGACGTGCCTCGCCCCCTCTTCCGGGGTCTCATGCTTCTCGCGACCTCCATGCTTCTGTCCGTTGATATACGTTCCAGCCAGGCTCCCCAGATCGCGCAAGCGGGCATCGGGCGGATTGACCTCTAAAAGAAAGTGATGGCGCGAAACGTGCGGATCATCCGGCAGGCAAACATGGCAATCAGTCATACGACCAACAAGGAAGGTATCATGTTGCTCAAAAACGAAAACTTTCCCCGCTCTGGAACCTCCAGTAACCATCAAGCTGAGTTTCCCTGCCATATCTCTTATCCTTTCATTATCCATGCTTGCTTAGCATATAAGCGTATTCTTTTATTGTGATCGTGATGCCATGTCGTTGATGATGCGCGCCTTCTTCGCATGGGCTGCCAGGAACTGCGGATTGATCTTGAGGGCTGCATCACAGGCTTCAATGGCTTCCTGATGGCGACGCAATTTATGCAGCACAATCGCCTTACTATGATAGGAGATGGCCGCCTGCGGATCTAAAGCCAGCGCCTTGTTCAGCTCAGCCAGGGCATCTTCCGGTTTACCCATTTTATCCAGCAAAACTCCTTTATCGTGATAAGCGTCCGCTTTCGCCGGATCGTATAAAAGAGCCCGATCATAGGCCGTCAGGGCTTCGGAATAGCGTTCCAGGTGTTCAAGGGCCAGACCTTTCTTGCGATAGAGCTCAGCATTACGAGGACTGAGTCGTATTCCATCTTCCGCAACGTCTAAAGCCTTTAGAGGCTGACCGAGTAACATGAGAGCGTTACTCAAATTATCATAGGCATCAACATTTTCCGGGTCCAGGCGCTGTGCTTTTGTGAACGCACGCACAGCCTCTTTGTGCCTGCCCAGCATTCCCAGCACAACGCCTTTCCCGACATATGCATCTGTGTAATTACGTCGCCGCCAGATAGCTTGCTTAAAAGCTGCCAGTGCAGGTTTAAACTGGCCTGCCTTGCGCAAAATCTCGCCTTTGATATAGCTCCCCTCCGCCGAGCGACGGTTAAGTTTAATGGCCCGATCCAGGGCAGCAAGCGCCTGTTGCGTATGCCCTAAACCACTGAGCAAGATGCCTTGCAGCATAAACAGATCGTAATTGCGCGGAAAGCGCTGTATTCCCTCTTCAATCACCTCCAATGCCTCATCTACCTTGAGCGATTGAAGTAAAGCAGCACCCTTTTTAATATAATATATCTCCGTATTCAGGCCCAGATAGCGAGCTTGATCGTAGGCAGCGATGGCCTCCTGATAACGCCCTAACTCGAACAGCTCGTTGCCACGATTCAGGAAGACAGACGCAAGCCTGGAGGCAACAAGAGCTTGCAAGCCACTTTCAGCGGTAGTCTGCTCTGGCCGTTTTTTCTCTGCATCGTTATTCATGAAACGATTCTCCTCAATGGAATAACCTTCTTAGCACAATCTCACTACGCACGTTTGCGAACTTCCAGTTCCCAATCAAGCGCCCACAGCCGCATTGTGCCATCATAGGCAGCTGAAAGTAGCCAGTTCCCATCGGCACTCAAGCAGACCGAATGGACCCAGGCGGTATGATCTTGCAAAGTACAGAGGCAACGTCCACTGTTAGTCTCCCAAAGTTGTACCAGCTGGTTAGCGCCGCCCGAAACAATCCAGCGACCATCCGGGCTGATGTTGACATCATGCTGCAAGCCAAAGTTGGCCTTGATTACGCGCAAACAGCGACCTGTGCTTACCTCCCATATGCAAATGGCTCTATCGCCGCTTCCTGAGAAGGTTGGTTCGTTGCCTCCTGAGATGGCGAATTGTCCATCTTCAGTGATATTCACTGAAGTCACTGGTCCGAGATGCTCCTTGAGTACATGGAGACTCCGCCCCGTGCTTACCTCCCATACACGCATGGCGCTATCATACCCACCAGAAAGAAGCAGGCATCCATCGGCGCTGATACTGACTCTATAGATCCATCTGTCTACTCCTCGCTCGCCAAGCGCGGCATCCAATACACGCAGACATCGGCCTGTTGTTGCCTCCCAGATCCGTATATAGCCGTCATGCCCACTTGAGACAATCAGTTTGCTATCCCCGCTCATATCCACCGTCATGACACTGTCCGTATGCCCTTGCAGTACCTGCAAACAGCGCCCATTGCTTCTATCCCATAAACGGATGGTTTTATCGCTGCTCCCCGAAGCGATCCAGCGTGTATCCTTACTCAGACTGACTGTATTTACTTCACCCGTATGCCCTTGCAAATTGTGCAAACAGCGTCCCTCACTCATCTCCCATACCTGTACGCTCTCCCCGCTCGCAAAAGCAGCCAGTTGTCCATCCGCGTTTAGATTAACGGCCCGCGCGCCTATCTGGAAGGTTTGCGTCAGCCAGGCAGCACGGAAGCCTGTCCGTTCACAATGCGGTGTCAGTCTTGCCCAGGCATCCATACACTCAGGTCTGCGCTCCCAACCTGGCAGAGAGCGTAGCTCCCGTAGCAGCGTCAGTGCTTCGGCAAAATGCTTTTCGGCGTATGCCTGTTCAAACTGCTCCAAGAGCCTTTCAGCCTGGGACTTTGCCTGCGTGACATCGGTATGAGAAAACACCTGCGAGGGATGCAAGGGACAGAGCATACGCTGCTGATCGAGTCCCCACACGCGCACCATATTATCCCCACCCCCCGATATGATCCTGCGGCCATCCGCACTGATGCCCACGCCCCAGATCCATTCGCTATGGTGCTGAGTGCAGACACAACGCCCCACCTTGAGATCCCATAACCGCGCGGTTCGATCAGGGCTGCCAGAGACGAGCCAGCGGCCATCCGCGCTCAGACGCAGTGAATGGGCGTTATGGGTATGCGCTCTCAAGATATGTAAAGAGCGTCCCGTGCTCGTCTCCCAGACATGGATAGCACCTGCGATATTCGCTGCCAGGAGGCGCTTATCAGCACTGAGGCTAACGGCATCAACTCCTCCACCTGCCTGCTCCAATGTCAGCACACAGCGACCAGTCCCCGCATCCCATAACTGCAAGGTGTTCTCTTTCCCCTTTACACCTCGCGGAGGTAAAAATCCACTGCTGGTAACTGCCAATCGTCCATCCGCACTCAGGCCGACCGCCTGCACCTCATGAGGATGTTGTAAAGTGTGCAATGTACGACCCGTGCGTGTATCCCATATATGCGCACTATTGCCATCGCCAGAGATTATCAGCTCACCACTTGCGCTCAAGCTCGCCTTCATTACTTCGCCGCGCTGTTGCAATGTGCGCAAGCGACGCCCTGTAGGTACATCCCAGAGCCATATTTTTTTCCCTTGAGCAGAGATCGCCAGACGACCGTCCGCGCTCAGGCCGACCACCTTTATCACCGGCCATATTTCTTTCTCTTGCAAAACGTGCAGACAGCGCCCCGTGTCTACATCCCATATCCGTACGCTATTAGCTTCGCTCGATATTGCGACGCGACCATCCGCGCTGATATCGACGGCATAGACGACACTGCTGTGCCCCTCCAGTTTGAGCGGATCGCGTTTATCAGCAATTTTCTCTGCTCGTACTTTGCGATACAGTTGTTGCACTTCTAGCGCAGTTGGGGCTTGCTTTGCGGCTTCTTCAAGCAAAGGCAATGCTGTATTGCGATCCCCACGCTCCAGATGTACCTGGGCTAGCAGGTAGGATGCTTGCCAGCGGGGATCATGGGCATTGCGCACGACCTCCAGTTGCTTCACCAGGGCGTCATCGCTCAGCTTGCCCTCTCGCCAGAGAAGTACGCCCCGGTTATAGGTCGTCTCTAGATGGCGCGGATCAGCCTGTAACGCCTGCTCCCAGAGCTGTTGCGACTCAACCAGCTTTCCCATGTTCGAGAGAGAAAGGGCACGATTGTTCAAGCTGTCAGCCAGCATTTCCGCCATCTGTGGCATTTTTCGTGGATATGGCTGTCCAACCTCATCAGCATAGATGGCCTGTAGCTCTGTTGCCACAGCCAGCATGGTGGCCGGGCGGTTTTCTGGCAATTGCTCGAAGCAGCGCGCCAGCAAAAGCATCACGGCTTTAGGCATAGGCGGAATGGCTGCATCATCAGGGGAATCATAGCTCGCCAAGACATCACGAGCCAGCGCGCCAGAATACCATGTGACTTCCCCGGTAAACATCTCCAGTACGGAAACGCCCCAACTCCAGATGTCTGTCCTGCGACTTAACGCTTCCCCCTTCGCCTGCTCCGGTGAACAATAGGCCGGAGTCATGCCACGCGCGCTGACGAGCACGCTCTGTGAGCCGCTCGCAGGAGGGTTCAGGGGTTCGTCTGCCAGACTGCGTGCTCTGGCTAACCCAAAATCGGTCACTTTGACAATCCCCTCCGGGGTCAGCATCACATTGGCAGGCTTGATATCCTGGTGGATCAATCCCTGTTCATGGGCAGCATGCAGTCCCCAGGCAAACTGGATAGCAGCATCCAGCATACGCTCTAATGCCTGCTCATGTCCGCCCCGATAGAGACGACGGCGACGAATCCAGTCCGCAAGATTGCCATCGGCCACGTATTCAGCGAAAACTCGCGGGATGCCGCCCAGAATGCGTACATAGTAGCAGGCCACGATATGGGGATGCAGTTGCAAATTGACCCAGGTTTCCGCCTCGTGCGTAAAGTTGATCTTGCCCTGCTCAGTGGCAAAAGTTTCCGGTCGCGGAGACTTGACGGCCAGATCAATATCCCAGCCATGATGACGAACCTTGTAGACGGTCCCCATCCCACCTTCACCCAGCTTATCTATCACCTCGTACTGGTTCAGGATCACGTCCCCAATCTGCCAGAGAGCCGGGACAGCAGCCAGAGCCTCTTCGCTGGCGGGAGGAGCAATCGCAGCTTGCACGCGCTGGTCAGACCCATCCCGCTGCTCAGCGGTCGTACTCGTTTCCGCGCTTATATGCCTGGTCTCTGCCTGAGAGAGCGTTGCTGGACGGGAAATCTCCTGCTGATCGGGCTTTCTCGCGAAGAAGCGTTGCAGCCAGTTCTGGTTACTCATAGCTCCTCCTCCAATGATGGCGCTGACGACAGGATATAATGCGTCACCAGACGATAGCCCAGGCCACGCACGGTTTCGAGGAAGCGGGGTTCTTTGGGATCAGGCTCTAGCTTTTTGCGCAGCTCCCAGACAATATGATTGACATCAACCTCCGTGTGCAGCGATTCCTCGCCCCAGATGGCGGTGAGCAGTTCCTCGTAGAGGCACATCACCGGCACATTGCCATTGGCCCGATTGCGCTGATCCATGTAGCGAATCAGCTTATGCTCCTGGGGGCGCAGGTCGTAGATCTCCTGGCGTCTGGTTCCCTCAACGCGATAAAGGCGAGCTTGAATCCAGTCGTATTCTAGATAGGCGACTGATGGGGTCTGACCAGAGGGACGCGTACCCAGCGGATCGTTAAAGGTCAGTTTCCAATACAAGGGCTTCCCCGTCTCTGTTAACTTCCCCAGAACACAAATGCTATCGCCTGCCGTCAGCAACGTACGACCTTCCACCACCTTCATCTCGTCGCCGCTCAGCACAAAAGTCCGGTTCACGCTCCCATTATCGACGACCCACCAGCCATGCAGATCGCGCTCAAGTACACAATGCACTTTGCGCGTAATCAGCTGCTGAGGATCAGGTTGCAGAGCAATAGAGTTGAACTGCTCAAAGCGCCCTATCGTGATGTAATCCTCTGTCAACTCAACGCGCTTATTTTGACCATCCGGGCCAGCTATTTCAAGAAAAGGAAAAAGTGAGTCCACATGCTACCTCGTCAGTCATTCCATAAAATTGTCAGTACTTGAAGCAATTGAAGTAATCCTCTGCATAACTGCTACAATACTACTTTAACCGCTCAAAGCGTTATTGGCTATAGAAATCTGATGGAAATTTGATGGAAAATCGTTGTTATTGCAACAATGAGGTTTTCAAACTGCCAGGAGTATATGTTTTTCGTGAAGCGATGGAGGCAAAGGGCTTTATGGGCTGGTTCGAGGGCCGAGCAGTGACGGCAAAGAGGCAGGGCCTTTCAGTTTTCCCGTGTGCTCTCTTCGCAGCAGAAAAAGAGATTCACAAAGGATGAGAGTCTTCTCTTCCTAAAATACTGGAGTTCAGAGCTTCAGGATAGGAGCACTATCTTGAAGCTCTGAACTGCCGTAGCTTTTTTCATTATGGCTATGCGAAAGGCTGATCCCAGCGTTCGCGGTGAGCAACTTCGCCAAGAGGCTTACGCTTCTTTTTCCCCTTGCCAAGTCCCCTGGTTGGATAGCCGAAGGGAACAATAGCCAGAATCTTGATCTGTTCGGGCATGCCCAGCACAGGGTTGACCTGCTCAAGGTTTTCGAAGCCGACCCAGTTTGAGCCGATGCCATTGGCCCAGGCCGTTAAGATCATCGATTGAATGGCACGACTGGCATCAGAGACGGCAAAGCGGCTTTGCTCCATGCCAACGAC
>DASTZT010000181.1:0-4192 GCA_035764225.1 Ktedonobacteraceae bacterium | reverse complement strand
ATCCTCCATCAAACATAAACCCACCTCTATCTCCCTTAACAATCGTCACTTTGACCTGGAATACCATATTCTTGAAAAAACTCGCGATAGGTTCACAGAAAAAGTCTCCCGCATTTGACGTACGCACATGATAGGCGTTGTTGCTAAAATGGCAGTCGCCAATATCTCCATCATTGTAATCGAACCAGGTGTTACCGCCCGGCCCGGTTAGCGGATCGTCGATGATAGGCGTGCCACTTGTGACCTGACTATAAAGTGCCTGTGGGTCCATTGCCAGAAGTTTGTCTATGGCCTGCGTACTGGCCTGCTCGGTGCTATGCGCCTGCGCTGTGAGGTACGTCTGGGCAACGCTTGTGGCTTGAGCGTGCAAATCGTCAGGTGCGACCACTGCCGCATAATAGGAAAATCCGCCTGTGCTGACGATTAAGAGCAGGGACAGCAAGCCCAGGAGTGCCATTGTGCCGATTGATCTCGCGCGATGGGGTAATGGTGCCGCTACAGGTTTTGCGTAATAGAGATGGGTAGCATCAGGAACTGCGGTTGTTACGAAGCCTGTTTTTTGTTCTATTGTAGGTTCTGCTGTCGGGGATATGGGGATGGTGGACGAGGCAGGAGTAGTATGCTCGATAAACGGAAGCTCTTCACCGTAAGGAAGGATATCAGCGTCAAATGAGTACGGTGAAGCAGGTGCTGAAATTTGAGAGATAGATGAGCCACATAGAGGGCAGATCGTGGTGCCGGATTGTACCATGTTCTTGCAAGAGGGACATTGTGTCATGGGCTTCTCCTTACATATCAATAAATGATGATAGATGCTGATGAGTAATGCCAAAAGTTGATAGCAAAAGTTGTGGCCCTTATAATAAATTGGATTAAGGTATATGGACGAGATCAGGCTACTTCTGCCGCAAAAATATCTAAACTCAGCAGACCGATTATAACATTGTAGTGTAAATAAAGATAGTACCTTTCCTGCCATTTTAACTATACTGCTCTATTCTTTTCTCACGCGTAATCCCTACCTCCTTGATTTATGTCAAGTGGGACTCTATGCTTGAATGGTGTAGTATCTGCTCTCAACTAGGAAAGAACCGTAAAGGAGAGGACTAGCTATGACTGAACAATATAAAGTTGAGACCTATAACTATAGCGTTTTTGAGGGGAAGGAAGATTTCCTCAGTTTTCGTAAGAACTTCACCCAAATATCCTAAATTGAAGCTGTAGCTATGCGCATTTCATATATTATGACAGGGAATTGCGTTACAATATGTGAGATATGTTGCAAAATAATCAGGGTAGGGAGCAAGTATGCGACGATTCAGGCGGTGGCGAAAAACGCTGGTGGCGCTGATCCTCATGGGGGTGGTGCTGCTGATTTCCTCCTGCGGCTCATCATCAGGAGATCCATACGCGAATCTCCCGTACAATTATTTGACGCCGACCAGCAGTCCTGTCTCTTCCGCCCACTATGGTGGTGGGACGCTGCCTGCACAGCCAACAGCGATAGCTTCTCCCCCTGGATCGAGCATAGCCGCCGGGGGAGTGGGTGGCATTCCAGCAGCTTTCCCGCGCTATTTTAGCTTCGGGGTGATGAACGCTCCCGGTGCTGTGGCGGCGCTTGACAATATGCGTCAGACGAATGGTGCCGCGTTTACCTTCCGTTACCAGTACCTTTCTGGTGGCGTCAATACCGGGCATGGTTGGGAAACGTGGAATCAGCCAGCAGGGCAGTTTGCGACATTTTATATGCAAGAGAGCGCCCAGCGCGGCTATATTCCCACTTTTGTCTATTATGAATTATGTCAGTCCAATGGCCTTCACCCAGGCTCGTTTTGTGGCGGTCATGATGGCGAACAGGATCGCGCCAATCTGACCAATCCCGCGACAATGTCGGCTTACTTTGCGAATTGGGCCCTGTTGTTGCAGAAGATCAAGGCTTTTGGCAAGCCTGTGCTGGTGATTGTTGAGCCTGATTTATGGGGCTTTTTAGAGCAGGCAGCGGCTGGCACACATAATGCTGCCGCTGTTCCTGCCAGCGTTAGTTCGTCGAGGTATGCTGCCGCATCCGGCTTTCCCAATACGGCTCAGGGCTTTAGCTGGGCTTTGTTGCATATGCGCGACATCTATGCCAGCAACGCTATTCTGGCGCTCCACGCCTCTACCTGGGCTGCCGGGGCTGACATTGCCAGCGATACCAGTTCATCGCTCGATGTGGCGGGGTTGGCGCAGAAGGAAGCCAGTTTCTTGAATAGCGCCGGGCTGGTCGGCAATCCTGCTGGCGTTTCGAGCTGGGATCTGCTCTCGAACGATGTGGCTGACCACGATTCCGCTCAGCCTGGTGGCCGTTCGTGGTGGGATCGCTATAATCGCACTTTTCCCAATTTCGCACGCTACCTCGACTTTATGGGCAAGCTCTGCCAAGAAACGCGGCGTCGAGCGGTGTTGTGGCAGGTGCCGATGGGAAATCAGTATTTCGCGACCTTGAATAATACTCAAGGTCATTATCAAGATAATCGCCCTGAGTATATTCTGAGCCATGTCCTGGATTTCGCCAACGCCGGAATTATCAGCGTACTTTTCGGCCCTGGCAACGGGGGGACACTGAATACCGACTCGATGCATGACGGCATTACCAATCCTGCATCCATTAGCAGCTACGAATGCGACCATTGCAACACTCACATCAGCAGCTATCCTGATGATGATGGGGGCTATCTGCGCATTTTCGTGGGCCTTTACCTGCAACACCCGGTCGCAATCACATAGGGGCAGGATAGATCCAGCAGGGCAGGGGCAAGACCTGTCCTGAAATTCCGCCGACCTGAGCGGAGCTAGGGTCGGCTGCAAGGAAGGCTCCTACGTGGTTGCGTGCTGATGGCGATATACCTGGTATCGCTCCATGATGGTTTTCACCCAGCGAGCAGCATTCTCCAACTCGCCCTCCTCAAGCGGCCCCTCGCGACTGGTCACAAAAAAGCTTTTGGCGGGTACGAGCAACTTGGCCTTTTCCCTCTCCAGTTTATGCGCTATGGCCCGTCCTGCTGAACCGGAAATGACGGCTGCCATTCTGAAACGCGTGTCGAAACTAGCTACTGGCAGGCCATGTAAGAGTTGGTCGGGCAACTTGTCTAGCAGCGTATGCAACGTGGGCGAGAGTCCGTGTGCTTGCGTCGGGCCGCCAATAACGAGCAGGTCTACGCCTTGCAGGGATGGCATGCTTGCCTCCGTTGCTGCTATGAGCTGGACAGAGCCATGCTCTTTAAAAGCTTCCGCAATAGCCTGAGCAATCTGCTGAGTATTGCCATATTCGCTATCGTATATGACTAAAGTATTCATCATTGTGCTTCTTTCTCTGTAACAGGCTTTGTCTCTACATGTTTCTCTACTCTACACGTTTAGCATGCCTGTTGGGGATCACAATAGTGTCTCTGCTATTGGGTTATTGTTCACAATCGGGTCACGAATTTGGAAGACAGCAATGGCTCTGCCGACTGCTTTGAGATGTCGGTTATTACTCTTAAATACAGACTCTTTGCCTGGACCGTGACACTATGGTATAATTCCAACAATATAAGCTTTTGAATAGAGCACTGTATTACATCTGCAAATGTACCCCGGCTTGTTTATAGAACCAGATAGTACATCGCAGTATATGGTCGATCATCTCACTACAATTTTTGCATATAAAAGCAATAGCATCCGGTTATTTTGCGAAAGGAGAATAGATATGACTGACCTGATTACCTATCCCAGCGAAGCGATGAAAAAAACGGCGCAGGAAATTCGCGCTCTGCTTGATGCACAATGGCAGCAACATATGCTCCTCTATAACAACGCCCCTCACTCGCTCACAAACCTTACCGGAGCCCTCAGCAAAGGCGCTTCAGGAGGGCCTGCGCTCATGGATCAGATGCATACATGGCATCAGCAAATGGAGAAAAACTACGCCTCGCTCTATGCCCTGGCCGATGCTCTTGAGAACGGCTCGATTAACGCTATCACCTTTGATGAAGGGATCAAGCAGCTCTTTGGCAGCTATCACTAGAGAGCCTATTCCCACTAAAGGCTTCTTCAAATGATCGGCTCCGGCAAAAGCATGTCGAGAGTAGCAGACGTAAAGAGCATACATTTCGCAATCAGGAGAAACGTATGGGCCTTTTTGATGATCTTGGTAACCTCTGGAACGATGTTG
>DASTZT010000180.1:0-10478 GCA_035764225.1 Ktedonobacteraceae bacterium | reverse complement strand
AATCGTCTTGAAGTAGTGGTCACACCAGGGCGCATCTTGATAAACGTTCTTCACCAGAGCCGTCTTTTTCTGTTGCAAAACCCAGCAAATGATGCCTTTTTGCTCCATCGCCATAAAAGGCCGGGCCATTCTGGCAGCTGCGGATGGTCCAGTAGCGGCTCCAAAGGTCCAGACTTGCTTTTGTGCATCGTAGAGCAGCAGCGCCGAGTGATCGGGGTGAATCTGCTCGTGGGCCAGGCTCAGGATCGTATTGAGCACCGCTTTCAGCTCCGGGTCGGGCGTATTCAAGGCGCTATCAATCTTCTGCAAGGTCTCCAGTTCGTGAATACGGCGCTCGCTCAGGCGCTCGAATGTCTGGGCGTTTTTGATGGCGATGGCTGCATAGTGCGCCAGCCCTTCGATCAGCACTTTCTGCGTGGGATCGAAGCGTTGCGGTTGGCGAAAGTTTACGAAGAGCATGCCCACCGCTTTTTCTTCTACCAGCAAGGGAACAGCCGCCGTTGAGCAAACATTTTCCCGCTGGTAAAAGCGCGTGTTCTGGATGTTGGCGCTATCGCCTAAAAGGGAGGCATAGAGCGTATCGCTTTCTCTGGCAAAGATCGACTCGCCCCGTCCCAGCAACATGCGGGCAGTACTACCTGGATATAAAGGGTCCGGGGTTGATTGCAGCGTCGGGTCAGTGAGCATACCCGCCATACATACTGGCTGGACGAACCTGCCAGAGGCCGCATCGTATGAATAGAGCACAATCAGATCAGCTTTTGTGGCTTTTTTGATATTATCGACAATGGTTTGCGGGGTGCTGGTCGCTTCAAACTGCTGCGTCAGGATCTGACCGGTATCGTAGAGCAGATTCAGGTTTCTGTACAGGCGAGCATTGTAGAGCGCCAACGCGACATGATTGGCCAGCAGCTCAAGCACAAACTGATCTTCCTGGGTATAGGCGTTGGGCTGCGGATGCTGGATAGAGAGCACGCCAATGGGTTCTCCCAGCAGCATCAAAGGCACAAAAATGAACGACTCCTCTGGCTCTGTGCCTTTTATCAGAGCGATCTGAAATGGCAGTTCCTTTGCCTCTTCGCTTCTCTGACGAATAAAGAGGGGTTGCCTGGTCTCAATCACATACTGGCAAGCTCCCTCAAATTCCTGATTGGGGTCAACAATGAGCCGTCCTTCTTCCGCCTGGTAGATATCCAGCTTCCTACTCTGTAATTTATACACAGCCAGCATCAGGGCATAGTCGGCGTCGAGGATGCTGCCAATGTGATTTTTCAGCTTGGCAAAGATAATATTCTCATCGGATAACTCATGGTTGATGTCTTGCCCAATGCGGGCCACTTCTCTGTAACGTTGGCGGAGCCAGGCTTCTTGCAACACCAGCGAAACTTGGTCGGCAAAGATCTGGAAATGCTCAGCATCAGCGCGGCTGAACACCTGCGGCTCTTGATAGCTGAGATACAGCGTACCCAACGTCTTCTGACGATCCTTGATACAGAGGGAAAGGGCAACGAACGCACGCGTACGGGGGATATTTTTTAGCACGTCCACCAGCACAGGCTCACAAGCCGTATCATGCTCCAGATCCTCAATCAGTACGATATCCCGTTCAGCCACAACCTGAGCCAATTCCTCTGAACACAAGGAGGCGAACACCTTTTCATCCGCGATAGCTGAGCATCGCTGAGAGATCATCAGCGGCTCAATCAGGCGACCCGTGATGGGATTACGAGCCTGGATCATACAGGCAGAGGCGGCCAACTGTATGCGAGCAATCTCCGCGATATCATTCAATATTGTATACACATCTCCGCTTTCCCCAGAGGATTGTATCAGCGTATTGAATAGTTCGCTCATATTGAGGAAAATCTGGGATTTCATAGCTGTTGTCTCCGTCTTGTAGCCTGCTGAGATGCCTATGCTCCTGCTCAATGCGCCAGCATCAAGGATAGACTTGCCTATCACAACTACTAAATAAGACGTTGATTTTATTCTTTATAAAAAAATTATGGATAATAGCTGAACAATCTTCTTTTGCTCTAAGAACTGAGCCAGGCTTTTTGCAAAGCTTCGCCTTTTACGTCTCTTATCTTATAGAGAAGAGTGTATCATAGCTTGACCTTGTGGTAGCTGACAAAAGCCCGATAAGTTGCTTACAGATACATACAGATAACATAGTTTCTCACAATTTAAAACATCGTGAAACAAAAATCCTACAATATCGTAAATCACTAGAAATAATGATAAAATAGGCACTATAGTCTATATAATCCTTTTCTTTGCAATCAATGTTTTTTAGTAGATCGTCAGGAGGTCGTAGTGGTAATAAATAATCCTCAACTACCACTTTCCTATCGCGCAGAATTGCTAAAACCAGTGCTAGCCAATATACGGATGGGAGAATGCTGCTCGCTGATCGGCATGGAGGGCGTGGGTAAATCCAACCTGGGGCGCTTTATCCAACGGCACGATGTTCAGCTGGCTTATTGGAAGGACAATTCATCCTGGATCATCTTGATCGACTCGCATAGCCTTGTCTTTGATGAAGAAAATCCAGAGTATCATTTTACTAGATCGATGATGCAAGGGCTGATGAGCGAAGCCGAGAGTCGCAACTTCTCTAACGACTTTCAGGCATGGGCGACCGATCTGTACCAGCGCATTACAGAAGGTTCAAATGCTCTTCTGGCGTTCCAATACCTGCTGGAACTGTGTAAGCGGCTCTGTACCCAACATGGCATCCAACTCATTTTTGTCTTTGACCAATTTGAGGATATTTGGAAGACGTTGAACGCACGTTTTTTCTTGAATCTGCGCTACCTGCGTGACCAGCTCAAATACCAACTGGTTTACCTGGTGATGAGCAGTGATCGCCTGCAATATATGCGCCAGGATAGCCAGAGCGTTGAGTCTTTCTGGGAGATTTTCTCGCTGCATACCTATGGCCTGGGTCCATATAGCGAAGAGGATGCGGAGGTGATGATTGAGCGCATAGCCTTGCGCGCACAGATTGACAAAGCGGAGATCCCGCCGGAGGTCGTGGCGCTCAGTGGCAGGCATCCAGGCTTGATACGAGCGATTTTCTGGGCCTCCAGGAATGCGTCATTACAGACGTTGAACACCGACAACCTGCTAGAGGTCTCATCATTGTGCGAAGAATGCGCGAAAATCTGGCGTGCCTTCTCCACAGACGAACAAAACGTCGTTCGGCTCCTGGCGCAAGATCTCCCACGACAGCGGATCGTCCTTGCCGCCGTAGAGAATTTACGGCTCAAAAAGGTCATTGTTGACGAGCCGCCCGTACTTTTCTCTCCGCTTTTCGCTGCTTATGTGCAACAGAAATGCGGCAACACGCTGCCCGGCGTCGTTGTTGATGTCGCTTTAAGGAAGGTGTGGGTTGATGGTCAGTTGCTTCAGCACAACCTGCCACCTCTGGAGTTTAAACTGCTGGTGCATTTAGCACGCCATAGCGGTACCGTATGTAAGCGGGAGGATCTCGTGCGGGCACTCTACCATGAGAACCATTATGATCGAAACGATCAACGCACTTACGCCGTTCTGAGCCGTTTGCGCGAAGCTCTAGGCGAAGACTCCCAGGCCCCTCGCCACCTCATTACCCATCGCGGCGGAGGGATTCAGCTTATTCAGGGCACGACCATCAATGATGAAGGTACGTAGGGGAGTTGTTATTTTCACTCCTTGCTATTGCAGACGACCAACGCTGCTCCCGCGCTAGCTTCGCTCAGGTCGTCTGAAATGAATTACTTGCTGGATGTTTCCTCATCCAGGGTGATATGGTACATGGCTATCTGAGCCGCGAATTGCTCGCGAATCTGGGCCATCAGCTGCTTTATCGGGAGGGGAAGATTAGACTGGGGAATGCTTATGGCTGGTTGGGGAACGGTCACATCCAATCGCCGGGGAGGTCGTTTGCCGTGCCTGGCAAAAAACGAGACAAGCCCGGTCGCAGAAAGATCTATGGTGAATGCCAGGGGCGTTCCTGTCAGCACGGAACAGTAAATCGCGTCGATCTCTTCCCATTTCAGCGTCATACGCAGCATTGGCCTCATGCTGAAGATGCCCTCAGCATTGATAATGAGGACTGGAGTATGCCTCAACCGTTGGTACAGGATCAGCAAGAGGGCGCTTCCCGCAAGGAAAAGACAGGATGCTGCGAGCGTTGGCAGTTGCCATCCTCCGAGAAGGAGAAAGGCTAACCCCAACACGAGCGACAGCATCCCAAAGAGAAGCGCCCCGATCCTATCAGATGGAGGTGCATAGAGCACAATCTCTTGTTGTTGCTTCCCCGTATCTGCCACGATTTGCTCCTCTCCCGCTTTTTCTAAGATAGCGCCTGCTTATCAGCATGGTCTTCTCGCATCGCAGATGCTCGCCTTGTTAGGGTTTGTGGGAAAATGCGCTTCGCGCATTTTCCCACAAACCCTACACCACACCTTGCGCGGCGAAGCCGCACGAGCGAAGACACTCAGAATCAGACTCACTTTAAACTTCTCTCTCCAAATTATACAAAAACAAGCAGAACATCGTGGTGAAAAGGTTTCAGAATGGCAAGACAGATTTTACCATTCTGAAACCTTCCGCCTTTCTCATAGAATAGTGAGGATTAGGCAACCAGGATGAGCAAAAAACTTAATTTTTGCTCATCTGGATAGCCCACTTCTTTCAGGCATCAAAACATGTTGTAGCGCCATCCTAGACGGCCAACGTAGTTTACATGCGAGCTGCTCGTCAGAGCGGGGAGACCAGTTCGGATACCTTGTAATCCTCCCTGGACCACTCCTGATACGGCGCTTGATCTGACGCCTTGCCAGAACCACCTGCGATTATTGACAATTGTCCGCGCCGCTCTACTAGTAGCTCCCTGGCCTGGAAGGTGCCAATGATTGAAGGACCATTGACCAGCAAATCCTCCGACAAAACCGATTCCGCCAGAAAACAGGGCCGAGCCCCAATTAATCGACTGCCGTCTTCCATTCGCCCAGTTATCCCATACCTGGCCCGCTACATCACTGGCGAATCCTCCCCCGGCCTGAATAGCTCCTTGCACTAGCGCTCGCCCCAGTCCGGCACCACCTGAAAACATCGCTCTGGCACCCAAAGCGCCAATACTGCCAATACCTTCTGTAGCAGCACTGGAAATGGCTCCAATCGAAGCACCTTCAAAAACGCTCTGCAGGCCATCGGCAAAACTCTGATGGCTTGCATAGGCTCCAATCGCCGAGCTGACAGCTCCGGTTCCCGCGCCAATCGCTGCCGCCGTCGTAACGCTCGCCAGGGTCATTGATGCGGATGCCGATAGCCCCACCGCCGCTCCTCCGGCGACTACTCCCGATGCTCCAATTGCCATAGCTCCGACTCCCGTGCCGACCAACGCACCTGCCACCGCGCCAACCCCGGCATTCACCGCAACAGATCCCCAGTTATAGCTCCCAAAGTTGGTTCCATGTTGTGCGGCTTCATGGACGATGCCAACCGTAGCCCCCACCACAGCCCCGATAGCGGCCCCAATAATAGCGGTACAGATCGGCCAGCAGTGCCCGCTCGGATCGGCTCGCGTCTCCGGGTTGCCCCCCACGTAGGCATAGGGATCTGTACCCTGAGCGTTGCCCTGCACCGTATCAGCGGCGAGGAATTGTCCTACCACCGGGTCGTAGTAACGCGCCACATAGTAATCCAGCCCGCTGACGCTATCGGCTTGCTGTCCAGTAAAACCGATGCTGGTGGGCAAGATGCCTGAGTTGTAGCGTGAGTTGCCATAGGGCCCGTAGAGTTGCGAACCGATGAGATTGCCACTACTATCCAGCACGGCCACCTGACTGCCCAGAGCATCATAGCCGAAGTAGTAGAGCGTCCCATTGACTTTAGCAGCGATGCGAGACCCGCTCACGGCATAGTACGTCGTCGTCGTCGTGGCCCCGCCAGTAGTCTGCACCTCTTCGATACTACCGATGTAGGCAGTGAGGGTAGCCGTACCGTTCACGGTCGTCTGCATAGCCACACGGTTGCCTGCTCCATCGTAGAGGTAGTTGGCCGTCGAGCTTGGCGAACCGGGCTGGTTTTGCCAGGTCGAGAGCCGCCCTTCAATATCGTAACTGAGTTGCTGGCCCGTTTGCGTGCCATTACAGGTAGTCGCACTGCTGGGCGCTCGGCAGGTCAAATTGCCTTCGGCGTCATAGGCGGCGCTGTAGCCATTGCTGGCTGCAGTGATGGCATGCGGATGGCTGCTGTTCCCATAGGTATAGCTGCCAGCCGGACCCGTGACAAGTCCATTCTCGACAGTATAGGTATTGCTTTGCTGGTACTGGGCGGCGGTGAGCGTGCCTGGAGTCAGACTAACGCACGGCGGCGTGCCCGTTGCACCAGCCCAGGTCAGGCGATCCAGATTGTCATAGCAGAACTGCTGGACATCCGTTGCGCTGGAGATGCTCGTTTGCACGCCAGTGACGTTGCTGGCCGCGTCATAGGCTGGCTGCGTTGCGTAGACGACCGCATTGGTACTCGTCTGGGTGAGCGAGGCGGCAGTGAGCCGCGTGCCAGTATCATAGCTGGCAGCGTAGTTCGCTCCATTACCGAAGCTCATCGCGGTAATCTTGCCCGCCGCCCCTGCCAGGCCGCTGTAAGTCAGATTAGAGGCTATCGTGGTGACTGTGCTGCCCGTCTGATCTGTCAGGCTCGCCAGCCACCCGGTCGAGGAATAGCCCGGAGTAACTACTTCCCCGGTAGGATAGGTCTGGCTGCTCACCTGACCATGATCGTCGTACGTGCTTTGCACCGGGTAACTGGTGCCGTTGACAGTCACCGTCTCACTGACCTGCTGCCCGCGTCCATCAAAGGTGTAGGCATAGGAGCCGGAGAGACTGCCGCTGCCGGTGAAGCTTTCCCCGGTTAATTGGCCCACGCCATCGTTGCCATTGGCGGTACTATCGTAGGTATAGCTGGCAAAAGCTCCCGTAGGACTATTGACACTATTCTTCCACAAGGGTCGGTTCAGGCCATCATAGCCAGTAAAGACTGTGCCCGCACTGCCCCGTGCATCTACCGATTGCGTGACGTTGCCGTTGGGATCGTAGGTGAAGGTCGTCGTGCCCCGATCAGGATCGCTCTGGCTGGTCACCCGCCCCAGATTGTCATAGACGACGCTCGTGGTACTGCCATCTGGCGATTTTGTCGCCAGTAGGTTCCCGGAGGCATCAAAGGTGTACGCCGTAGTTGCGTAGAGGGTAGCGCTGCCACCGGTTCCGGTGTAGCTCTGAGCATAGTTCCTTTTGCCCTGGCCTCCGGTGAGGGTCGTACTCTGATGCCCATTGGCATCCACCACCATACTTTGAACGTAACAGCCAGCATCGCTTGTCCCTGAGACACCACAAATTACACTAGAGGTCGTCGTGCTGGTATGCGAATTGGGATCGGTGACGCTGGTGGTGCGCTGGTTGGGGAAGCTGGTGCTCGTCCCTGGTTGTGTGCTGTCCGGGATCGAATATGCCGCCGCCCCTGGAGCGCCCGTGTACGCAGCGACGAAGTACGGATTGCTCTTGAAGACCTGTCGGCCAGCATTGTCATAGTAGGCATAGATCACCACATCTTGCCCATTAAACCCTGGCGCGCGCGTCTCCACGAGGCGTTCCTCACCATCGTAGAAGGCGCGAGTAGTGATGGTCGTGCTGCTATTGATCCGGTCGGTTTCGTCGATTTCTATGCAGGGCGACTGGGCAGCGGTGCCACTACACCAGCTGGTATAGCTCCACTGCTTCGTGAGTAACCCGCTGGTTTCGCCGGGCAGCGTCTCTCCCGCCATGCGTCCTAAGGCGTCATAGGTAACGCTGGTTGTCTGGCCATTGGCATCGGTGGTGCTTGTTGGCCAGGTACCAAAGCCAAAGAGCGCGCCTGTGTTCGCATAACTGGTACTGCTCGTCTGATTGAGCACGTTCGCAGTGGCAACGGGATAGACCTTGAAGATGCTATCGTAGGTGGTGCAGTCGGTGTGCTGCACAGAACTGACAGTGCAACCGACATGTCCGCCGATCCCTGCGTTGGCGTCAGCATCGTTGGTGCCGATGGTATTACCATAGGGATCGTAGGTGGTCGTCGTTGTACTGGGACCACTGGGCGTATAGCCATTCGCCGAGGTGCCGCAATTGGCATCTTTGGTTTCTGTTGTTGCCTGCCCACCAGTGAGAGCTGTGGTCTGTCCGGTCAGGTAGCCCTGACCATCATAGTTGGTGTACGTACATGTCAGGCGATTGCCAGACCCATCCTCAGTATCGGTAAAGGCGGGCGTATCAATGATGTAAGTGCCGCTGGCGCTGGTTTTGGTCGCAGTGATGGCATTGTTCCAGACATAGGTGGTCTTTTGAATCACCTGACTGGGACTGCCGCTATTGCTCGATGTTGTTTCCTGCGTCACCCGCCCAAAGCTATCATAGGTCGGAACTGTGGTGGTGGTGACGCTGCTGCCCGACCCATCGTGGATCTCGCTGACCTGCTGTGTTTGCTGGATATCACAGACAGCGACCGGGCTATTATGGTCGAGCGCACTGACCAGCTGCCCATCCCAGTTACCCCACGCAGTGTAAGCAGGGGTGGCGCTCACCCCGCTGGGCGGACAGACGGCTTGATAGGTCGTGGTCTGGTGCTGGAGCAAGGTTTGCCCATCGGTGTCATAGAGGAAGGTTTCATACTCATGGCCATGAGCGGCGTTGTTGAGGTGCCACCAGGGAGCCGCGTGACAGGGCGTTGACGCGAAGCATTTTACCTGGCTCATGTCATAGAGACCGTAACCTTCGGTGGCAAAGTATTTATGGACCTCTTTGGCTCCGTCAGACAGCGAGACCGTAACCTGGCTAAAGCCCATGAACTTGCCATTGTAGAAGCCCAGGTAATCACCATCGTTCTGATTGCCCCAGTACATCCCGGCCACACAATCACCGCACTCCTGCGCGATTAATGGATAGCTCAATTGATAGATGTAACTGGACGTGTCGGTAACGGGGGTGCTGGTCTGCTGCCCTCCCTGCCCATTCTGGGTCAGGCGAACCGTCGTGCTGCTCTCCTGCATCAGGACGACATGGCTCCAGTTCTGGTCATCGGCCTCATTGCAGGGATAGCCGCTTTGATGGGAGTTACAATAGAGCGGATCGGCATTGTTAGAGCCGCCACCAGGGACGCCGTGCGTGTTGTCGCGCGCCACCGCGTAGCTAAAGCTCTGGGCCATCCCCATACCATTGCTGGAACTGGCAAGATAGCGGCTATTATTGGGGTAGCTCTGGCTCCAGAGCAAGCAGCCACTGCCATTGCCCGTGTTCCATGACGGACCGCAGTTGGTGGATGGATTGGGATGGAACTGGTCATCCTCGTAGTAGTTGGTTTGCGTGGTATAGCTAAAGGTATGCATGGGCAACGTGGTGGTTCCATTGGTTCCCACTTCCTGGATCTGCGTCAGATCCAGCATGCCCGCTACCGACTCGTTCTTGCCCGTTACCGGATCGAGAATCGTGGTGGGAGCAGACTGCTCATAGCCGAGCTGGTAGTCATGCAGCGTGTTCCATGTAGCGGTTCCACTGCCACGCACCTGCACCTGCACATCATTAAGCACAAAGGTACTCTGGACCTGTGGAGCGGCAGCGCCACCGCTACCGGAAAGATCAACGGGATCGTCACAGCGCAGGCTCGCCCCCGTATTGCAGCCTGTGGGCGCGGTGCCAGTGCGACGCGTTACGCTATGGCTGGCCGAGAAATTGACCCGCACCAGCGGAGCCCAGTTGGAGCCGGTACACATCGTCTGGGCGTTGCGACAATTGGGCGAGTCGTACTCGACAGTCGAGAGGACGGCGTCGCGAGGATACGTCAATACCTTACCAGTTGAGTCGGTAACCGTTTGCAGGTCGCGCTGGTAGGTCAGGTGAATCTGGTTGCCTTGCGGGTCGGTAATCAGATCCAGGTTCCAGCCAGAGACGGCAAAACCAATGCCAGGAATGTAGTAGTACTGCAACGAATCAGCAGTACAACCGAACTCTTCCATGATGCCATTGGGCAGCCAGGCACGGAAGCAAGGGGGATTCGTCGGCATGCTGATATTGAGGGGACCAACATACGAGTAGATTTTGGCATGGGACTCCGTTGCGGTATGCCACAAAATCGGGCAGGGAAAGGCATTGGCAGAGCCAGTGCCGCAATAGTCATTGGGAGTGTCGTCGTAGTAGGTCGAAACGTTGATATTGGGGGGGATCAATTCGGAACTGGTGCCGAAGGGATCGCTAATCTGCCAGGTATTTTCCCAGTTGGTGCCGCAGCCGCTGGTCTGGCAGTTCGCAACCACATTATGCTCAGCCCAGTTGATCGAGCCAAGCGAGAGGTTCCAGCCTTCACCAACCCAGCCAGCCGCTCCCATAGGATTGTGCTGCTCGGTGACACCTTCAGAACTATAGCTCAACGAGAGTGGAGGCAAGAGACCGCCGGGAGAC
>DASTZT010000179.1:0-6036 GCA_035764225.1 Ktedonobacteraceae bacterium | reverse complement strand
TACGCTGATGCCATATTGCCAGGTTTACCAAACCGCCATGATGCAGCGAAACGCCTTTGGGATTTCCTGTCGAGCCAGAAGTGTAGATGACGTAAGCCAGATGGGAAGGGGTTACATCGCTCTGCGGATTTGCCTCCCTGATCTGGCTATTTGCTCCCCAGGTATCCAGACAAATAAGCTGAGGACTCGCTTTCGGAAGCCGTTGCAGCAGGGTGGTCTGTGTAAGGAGCGCGAGCACCTTTGCCTCTTGTAAGAGAAATGCAATATGTTTCACCGGATATGTTGGATCTAATGGTACAAATGCTGCTCCTGCTTTTAAAATAGCGAGCATTCCCACAATGAAATCCAGTGAGCGCTCCACGTATAGGCCTACCAGCACTTCTGGCTGTACCCCGATTGTCTGTAAATGGTGAGCAAGTTGATTTGCCCTTTCATTTAAGGCTTTATACGTCAACTGTCGATCATCGTAACTGAGGACGAGTGCATCAGGAGTATTCTCTGCCTGTCGCTCAAAAAGATGGTGAATACATTCTGTATCAGGATATGGCTGCCCGGTTTGATTCCAATCAATGAGTAGTTGCTGCTTCTCTGCTTCAGTGAGCATCGAGGCTTGCCACAGTTGCTGATTGACATTCGTTACCAGGCTGGTAAGGAGCATCTCGTAATGACCAATGAGACGGTGAATCGTATCTTCGCGGAAAAGGTCTGTGCAGTATTCCACAGTACCAAAAAGCATATCGTCTATCTCTTCCAATGACATGCTCAAGTCAAAGACACTTGCCTTACAATCCAGCGTCAGCGGTGTAATCGAGAGCATCCCATGACGCTGATGAAATCGTGGCGTATTTTGCATGTTAAACATGATCTGGAACAGCGGGGAGGTGCTGAGATCACGTTCTGGCTGGATCTCTTCCACAACCTTTTCAAATGGGATGTCTTGATGGGCGTATGCATCAAGTGCAACCTGTTTCACCCGATATAACAGCTCTTTCCACGTCATGGATTTTACTACCTGTATACGCAACACCAGCGTGTTGACGAAAAAGCCGATCAGTCCCTCGATTTCCTGACGATTGCGATTGGCGATGGGCGTACCTATCAGCAAATCTTCTTGCCCCGTGTAGCGATACAGCAACGTTCCGAAGACAGCCAGCAGGACCATATACGGAGAGATACCTTCTTGCTCACAGAGGCGGTGGATCTTCCCTGTAAGCAGGTTGCTCAAAGTAAAACTCACCTGCGAGCCCTGGTGGGATTGAACTGGCGGACGTGGATAATCCAACGGCAGATTCGTGCTCAAGAGCGGACCACGGAGCTGCTGTTTCCAGAAGGAGAGTTGTTCCTGTAGCACATCGCCCGCTAGCCATTCACGCTGCCAGCGGGCAAAATCTGCATATTGAATGGGTAATCCCGCCAGCACAGGAGTAGTAGCTGTTCGACGTGACTCATAGAGATCGAACAGTTCACGAGAGAAGAGATTCATCGACCAGCCATCGGAGATAATGTGATGCATGGCGGCAACCAGGAGAAATTCCTGTTCTGCTATCTGATAGACCAACGCGCGGATCAGCGGGCCTTGACTGAGGTCAAATGGCTGTTGCACTACTTGTACTGCTAACTGTAGCGCCTGTGGCATACGTTCAGCATCTGGAAACCTTTGCATATCCACTAAAGCGAGAGGAATAAAGAGGTCGGGAACGATGATCTGTTCGGGACGACTGTTCACGGTTTGAAACCTTGTCCGCAATACCTCGTGGCGATGGATAACGCCATTGAGGCTCCACTCCAGCATTGCTACATTGAGCGCTCCCTTGATATGAACTGCATAATCCAGATTATAGGCTGGATCACCTGGCTTCAATTGGTCGAAAAACCAGAGCCGTTCCTGAGCAAAGGAGAGGAGATTGGGCCCTTGTCGGAGGAGACGTGGTGCCTGAATGATATGCCTGGCGGTCGGCGCGAAGCTTTGCTCGATCTGGTGCGCAAAATCTTTCAGTACTGGAGCCTCAAAGATCAAACGGAGTGGTACTTCGACCTGCCAGCTATTGCGAATACGTGCGATGATCTGAGTTGCTACCAGGGAGTGCCCTCCCAATTGGAAGAATTGGTCATCGCGACCTATATGTGCCAATCCAAGTACTTTTGACCAGATGTCAGCCACCTGCTGCTCGACAGGGGTCGCAGGCGCAGCCCATGTGGCTGGATCAGAAGGTTTGCGCTCCGGTACGGGAAAGGCGAGTCGGTTGATTTTTCCGCTGGGCGTCAGCGGCATAGCCTCTATCTGCATATAAAGCGTAGGCACCATATATTCTGGCAAACGAGTGAGTAAATATGCTCTCAGCTCGGAACCTGGAATTTCCTGGTCGGCCACGTAGTAGGCCGTTAGATAGGTAAAGCTTGGTGCATATTTCCTGGCGATGACCGTCGCCTTTGTTACACCTGGATAGAGTTGGAGCGTCGCTTCAATTTCTCCAGGTTCAACGCGGAAACCACGAATTTTGACCTGGTGATCCAACCGACCAAAAAATTGGATATCGCCGTCTGGCAGATAGCGGACAAGATCGCCACTTCTGTACATCCTCGCGCCTGGCTCGGAGCTGAAGGGATTTGGGATGAAACGTTCTCCCGTAATGTTGGGATAATTGGTGTAACTTCTCGCCAGGGAAATTCCCGCGATATACAACTCACCCTGCACACCGATTGGGACAGGGTGTAACTGGCTATCTAAAACATAGAGCTGTGTATTGGCAATAGGGTGTCCGATAGGTGGTAAAACTTGCCTCTCTTGTCCTCTCAATATCGGATAGGTTGTTACAACATGTGTCTCTGAAGGTCCATAATGATTGTGAAGGACACAGGCGTCCAGCCGCTCAAGCAAAGAGACTATTTGCGGAGAAAGATGCAGTTGCTCACCTGACACCACAATCTCTTTCAATACCATAGCTGAGATGTTGCTTTGAACGGCCACCTCTGCTATCTGCTGCAATCCAACGTAGGGAAAACAGGCCCGCTCCACTTTCTGATCGATGAGCAGGTGTAATAATCTTTCAGGATTATCCCGCACCTCATCTTCCGGTATGATCAGGGTAGATCCGGTAGCAAAGGTGGTAAAGAATTCGAAGCACGAGAGGTCAAAACTTAAACTGGAAAATTGAAGGCATCTGACCTTTTTCGCGTGTATCCATTTCTTTTCTTGCCATGCTATCAGATTGACCAGAGGCCGATGAGTTAATGCAACGCCTTTTGGTTTGCCTGTTGAGCCTGAAGTATAAATAAGGTATAACAAATTATCAGGTGTGCAGGCATCTATGCTCTCGTCAATTAGTTCAAGTTTATCCCAAATTTGATCGAGGTGGATATGCTGTAGTGCTACCCCACCAATATGTTCGCTTAACTGATTTTTCGTTAAAACCAGCGTAATATGTGCATCATCAACAATATATTGAAGACGTTCTTGCGGATATTGGGGGTCGAGAGGAACATATGCCCCCCCTGCCTTCAGAATACCGAGCACTGCAACTACCATTTCCAGAGAACGAGGTATGCAGACACCGACGCATATCTCCGGCCCCACATTATGCTCACGCAACAATTTCGCCAGACCATTGGCGTGCCGATTCAACTCTCGATATGTGAGTGACTGGTTAGCGAAGATGACCGCGCGTTCGTCTGGTGATTGTATTACCTGCTGTTCAAAAAGATGGTGGAGGCACAGATTTTCTGGATATGAAGTATCAGTGGCGTTCCATTCGAGGAACTGATGCTGCTCTTCCTCCGTCAGTAGATCAAAGCTATCAATTGCTTGATTAGGATCTTGCACCATTGCTGCCAGGACGACTCGATAATGCTCAATCAGGCGCTTCATAGTCATTTCGTCAAAAAGGTCAGTGCTATACTCCAGTTCCCCATGGAGTCCGTCCGCTTTTTCTACAATTCCCACCTCAAGATCGAATTTTGCCGTTCGGTTATCTAGATCTATAAACTCAGCCACCATTCCCTCGAACTGGATGTCTTCTGGTGCTTCGTAAAGGTTAAGCATAATTTGAAATATTGGATTCATACTTAGATCGCGGTCGGGAGAGAGCTTTTCCACGAGCTGTTCAAACGGGATATCCTGGTGGGCATAGGCATCTAATGTTATTGTACGTACACGGCGTAAAATATCTCGAAAAGATGGGTTGCCTGAGAGATCCGTGCGCAAGATAATTGTGTTTGCAAAAAATCCTAGAACCGCTTCCCATTCCCGGCGATTTCGGTTGGCAATTGGTGCCGCAACCAGAATATCATCTTGCCGTGTATAGCGATACAGCAATATATTAAATGCGGCCAGCATGACCATATAGAGAGAGGCATCTTCCTGACGACTCAGGTATTTTAGTGCCTGCAAGAGCGTGTGGGAAAAGCTAAAATCAAGCCTGGCTCCGTTGTATGTTTTAGAAGCTGGACGAGGATGATCGTACGGCAAGGCGAGTACTGGCAGTTCTCCCCGCAGTTGGTTCGTCCAGTAAGCGAGCTGCGTGTCGAATACCTCACCTTTGAGCCAATCATACTGCCACAGCGTATAATCTGCATATTGTAGTGGTAATTCCGGTAATTGAATAGAGATATCGCGAGTCACAAATCTTCTGTATAGAAGTTGTAATTCTTTAAAAAAGATGGTTTCTGACCAACCATCCGTAATAATGTGATGAAAATTCAAAAAAAGGTAATGATCCGTAGACGTTATACGCAAAAGCTGAGCGCGAATAAGTGGTCCAGTTGCAAGGGAAAAGGGGATTTGAGCTGCGATGGTCATCTGGCGCATGGATTCTTCTGCCTTCTCGCCTTCAGCTAAATGGCTCAAATCAACACAAGCGATGTCCAACACAAGCGATTTTGCAATGGTCTGCACTATTTTTTCATCTTCATAGATGAAGCTGGTGCGTAAGCTTTCATGCCTCTTAACCAGCTCCTGCAAACTGTTCTTCATTGCCTCAATGTGTAGTGGCCCTTTCAGCCGCAGCACATAAGGAACATTATAAGAGAAGCTCTGAGGATAGAGCTGATCCAAAAGCCATAAACGCTTCTGAGCAAATGATGCAGGGATTGCTGCTGACCGTTTAAAAGGTCGTATTTGATCTTCCTCGAACCATCCTTTCTTTCCTTTAAGTATTTTCTCTAGCAAGTCCCTTTTGATACTCGATAAATTACTATTATGAGCATTTTGATCTGCCATTATTTTCCCCTTGTTACATGCGCTTATCAATCATTTTGTGCTCTGATTTAAAAATATGTAGTTCTCCATTTCTAATCGGATGTGTTCACAGTATTTTCCCATCTTTCATTAGTAAATCGAGTACTTCTTGCTCGGTCATACTATTGATTTTCTCGGTTAGCCGTTCTTCCACTTCTAGAGCCAGAGCCTTAATGGTTGATTTCGTAAACACTACCCAAAGTGGTAACTCAATGCCAAAATGGCGACGAATGTGTGAAACAAGTTGGGTTGCAGTGAGAGAATGTCCGCCCAGATCAAAAAAATTGTCGAGTGTGCTCAAACTGGCAACACCCAGGATATCAATCCAGATTTCCACAAGGGCTTCTTCTACTGGCCCTTCTGGCTGGACCAATTCTACCTCCGTATACTCGCGAGCACTGGTCGGGGAGGGTAGTTGCTGGCGATCTACTTTACCATTTGCATTAAGCGGGAAGCTTTCCAGCATCAGAATAAAGGATGGCACCATATAGTTTGGGAGTCTCTCCCTTACGTACTCACGCACCTCTTCAGGAGAAAGGGGCTGTGTACTATCAGTGGAAATGACGTATGCCACCAGACGTTTTAAATCGTCAGCCGCTTCCTGCACAACGACGATTGCCTCCTTTATATTCGCATGCTTCAGTAGCACTATCTCGATCTCCTGGAGTTCGACGCGCATGCCTCGGATCTTGACCTGGTGATCTCGCCGACCCACAAATTTGATCGAGCCATCCTCGCGAAAATAGCCCTGATCCCCCGTCTGATACATCCGCTCTCCCTCTTTGAACGGATTGGGCAGGAAG
>DASTZT010000178.1:0-5222 GCA_035764225.1 Ktedonobacteraceae bacterium | reverse complement strand
ATGGCCATTTGAGAAATGCGCTACGCTTCTCTGACACGAGCGTAAGCTTTCTCTGGCATTGTAACGCATTTTTCCATTTGCTGCCACTTTATCCCCCAAGAGGCACATGCTAACAAAAAGGGTCGTTGCTTTTTGCCTATGATATGATAAGGGTAGGAAGCTGAATCGCAGTACCTTCTCATCCTTTGCGCTCAGGAGCGCAGAGTCGATGTATTTCAGGAATGGGTGTGATGATGACGGCAACCATTTACAATAGTAAGCCGCTGGTAGCGCGTATGACGCATGAGCTGCGTAACGAGGCGGCGCAATTTCGTAAGCAGCACAACCGCCCGGCGCGCCTGGTCCAGATCGTCGTGGGGCATGACGCGGCTGCCGAAGTCTATAGCAAGCAACTGGTACGAGCCTGCCGCACCATCGGCCTGAGTTGCGCGACGATAGGCTACCCTTTTGAGATGGAGGAGGCTGAACTAAAGCGGGAGGTTGCCACGCTCAACGACGACCCGAACAACGATGGAGTTGTGCTCCTGCTCCCGTTGCCGACGCATATTCGCCAGCGCATTGTGACCGAAGTGCTACGACCGGAGAAGGATGTTGACGGGCTTGGTCCGCGCAATGCTGGCAATTTGCTGCTCGGCTTCCCCAGCTTTATCCCTTCCACTGCCGATGCCATTCTGGCAGTACTGCAAGATGCGGGCATTGCGACTGCCGGACGCCACGCGGTTATTGTTGGTCGGAGCAATATCGGTGGCAAGCCTATCGCGCTTGTCCTGATGCGCAACGACGCGACTGTGACCATCTGCCACTCTTATACCCAGGATCTCGCCAACATTACCAGGAGCGCGGATATCCTGGTGGTGAGCGTGGGCCGCCCTGCCATTATCACGGCTGAGATGGTCAAGCCTGGAGCGGTGGTGTTGGATGCGGGCATTACGACGGTCGAGGGCAAAGTGGTGGGCGATGTTGATTTCGCGCCTGTGAAGGAGGTTGCGAGCTTTATCACGCCGGTTCCCGGTGGTATCGGACCAGTGACCCATCTGACGTTGATCCGCCACACACTGCTCGGCCCACAATGATTTGAACTTTTTTTCTGGTTATGTTTAAACACAATATGACACAGTGGAACATTTTGAAACTGCAACGTCGCCTGGTTGTTTCTCAACCGCACTCCTATCTCCTTCTCAACCAGGAAATAGCCCACGGCTGGTACAGTGTATCAGTGAACGCCTGGGAATTCTGTTTTTGTTCCTATTTTTACGAGACGACAGGAGGCAGTGCCATGCTCAGTTCTGGCAGAGATGCGATTCAATATAACGCCGGAGAGCCGATCTCTATTTCGACCTTTCCGAGGTGCAGCCAGTTGGAAACAACGGAGCAGATTCGCGGCTTTGAATTGCTCAGGTTGGCTTTTTTCGCGCTTAAACTTCGCAAGCTTGAGCAGCGGCACGAGGCAGGCGGAGACGAAAATGAGCACAAATTTCGCTGTAGCTTGCTGCGCCATGCCATCTTTCAGCAAGTCTTGACGTTGCGGGCGCTGGACGCTCGCGACCAAGCCATGCAGTTGATCGAAGCCTGCCGCAAGTAAATCTGTGGCTCCCAGGTTGTTTACTGGCTGAGCTGCGCTTCCGGCTGATACTGCTCCAGGAAACGAATCACTTCTCGCGTTAACTGGCTCGGTGTCGAGGCTCCCGCAGTGACGGCAACGCGTTTTTTGCCCTTGAGCCACTCGGTCTGTAGCTGGGAAAGATCCTCGATCCGTTTGGCCGGAACGCCAGCCAGTTCTTCGGAGACCTGAACGAGACGATTGGTATTGTTGCTCCGCGGATCGCCAACGACGATGGTGAGATCCGCGCCTCTGGCTTGCTCCGCGACCGCCTCCTGACGCGTCTGCGTGGCGGCACAGATGTCGATATGGACTTCGGCATGCGGATAGCGTGCTTTGATGTACTGAATGACGCGCTGTGTATCCCATTTTGAGAGCGTGGTCTGCGTAGAGATGGCGATTTTCCGTTTTTGTTCGGCTGTGAGGGTCAGGGCGTCCACATCTGGCTCAGTCTCGATCAGGCTGCCGTGTCCGGGTATTTCACCCATAACGCCTTCCGGCTCTGGATGGCCCTTTTTGCCGATGTAGAGAATGTAGTAGCCTTGTGCCACTAGCTTTTTCACCAGATCGTGCGTGACGGTCACATCGGGGCAGGTGGCATCAATACAGTGCAATCCACGTTCTGCCGCTAGACGTTTGACCTGAGGTGAGACGCCATGTGCGGTAAAAATGACCGTGCCTTCCCTGACCTGCTCGATAATCGTCTCGCGGTCGGGGCCATCCAGCGTTATCACCCCCATGCCGGTCAATTCATCGATGGCATGGCGGTTATGAATAATCTGTCCGATGATATAGATAGGGCGTGGCAGCGCTGGATCTTTCGCTGCCTGCCGCGCGATTTTTAAAGCGTCAACCACGCCGTAGCAATAGCCACGCGGAGATATTTTGATAACGTCCATAAACCCTCTAAGCCTGGGCTGGCGCAAGACCAGCCCCTACGTTTTCCCAATAGCCAATCCAGTGATTACTGAGGCACCACAGATTACCTTCGATACTACGAGTGTATCATCCTCATCAAGAGGCTTTCACCTCAGCATTAGAGAGAATGTGGCGCAGATCGTTGGGTGTGTAAAGGCAAACGGAGGGGAGCAGCCCCGCCAGTTCCTCAACCGAAGACTTGGGTGCAAGGTCAAAAATGAGCAGAGGGGTTCGCCGCCCGCTACATCCCTGGGCAATGCTGGCCGCGGTTACCAGCGGCTCTGCTGGTTGCTGCTGCTCTGAGAGAGAAAATGCGGGTATGCTAATCAATAACTGCACATAAGGAAGAAGATCGGGCAAGCGCGTAGAGGTATCTTCTTCATAGATATATTTCATCTTAGCGTGTTTCAGTAATTGGATAAAAGGTGCTCGTTGCTCTTCTGGCCCAACCAACAATGCCGAACGGCCTTGCAGACCACCGAGGCACGCGCCCGCGATAGACACAACCTCCGGTGCGATTCGCTGCATCGATTGCTCTCCTCTGCCATAGCTATCAAACCGTATCCCATTATGAGATATCACCTTTATATACTATAGCAGGCTCTTGCTACCCGCATCAGGTGAGCACTGTATTTTCTCTCAAGTCTTCGGAGGAGTTTTTTGTGGGGGAAGGTTCAAAAGAGGAAAGATATGCTGCTCAGGAAGGCTAGCCGCCGTGAATGCTAATTTCTTTTTTACGAGCGTATTGCCAGATCTCTGCTGGATCTGTTATTCCTCTGGCTCTAGCTTCTTGAACCCAGGCGCTCATTTCATATTTGTTTTGGAAAATGCGATTGCCGCAGAAAATATTGCGATGTGCGAAAGGTGTTGGTGTTGCCTGCATAAGCTCCTGCTGTGTTGATGATGATATATTTTCTCTCTCATCGCCATACCACGGCTCTGTTAACATATAATATGAATTATGTACCCATGCTGGACATGGCACATTGTAGCGTTCACATAAAAATTCGACTGAGGCCGCGCAAAAAGCGCCCCAACGGTGTGCATAGTCCGTGCTTGTAGTTGGTAGTGACAAAGGTTCGCCCACTAAGGCGCTACGTATATCTTTGGCATAGCCATACCAGGCATTGGTAAAATTGCCAAGCGCAATCCACGGTTTCTCCCCAGCGCAAATTTGTTGATACGCCAGTGCCATCGTCTGAATGCTTCCAAACGTTGTTGGCATAAGACATCTGATCCTTTCTCTTAAAAATATGGTCTCATGATTTGAAGAGTGCGCTGAGCGTTTTTTCGATATTATCAAGATTTTGAGTTTGTGTTGGTGGGAAAATATATCGATCAACCAACAGCTGTGCCTGTTGCCGTGTTTTGATGTTCATTTGCCTCAGCAATACTTTGCAATCTTCAATATCCTTCTCTCTTCCTGCCAGGATCTTTAGCGAAAGTATATATTCTTTCGACGGGACATAGACATGCAACGGGCCATACTTGCGCCACAGCTTTCCTGTTGGAATATCAACAAGATCATGCAATAAAAGATCAGTCATATCATTGAACCAGTCTATATCCAAATTATTAGTGGAAGCAATGTTATGTACAGCTTGTTTGACAGTAAGGGGTATGCTATCTCGCTCATCTCCCTTGAAACCCAACCAGAAAATATCAATATCGTCAGTGCTACGTTGCATGTTAGCAAGAAGCAACATAAATGCTCCTCCTATCATAAGCACTCGGATCGGTTTCCGAATCCCAGATCAGCTAGCTCTTTCCCTAGTTGAGCAAGATACTTATCAATATCCTGTGCTTGCATATTATTTTTTCAAGAACTTTCCCTAAAAATCTGTCCAGCTGAGACTTAGACGCTCCTATCCTATCACAACATTGGCCAAATTGCAGGAGTGAATAAATTACACCCCATATCTCTCCAACAAAAGCCTTAGCTCCTTCTCAAACAGATCGGGCCTATCATGCTCAAACCAGTAGAGCGGGGTGAGCAAAATGGGAGGTAAACCCAGAGCGAGAGCTTGCTCGATTGAAACAAGAGCATCCCGATCACGGGACACCCCCCGATAGTAGTAGAGCAAGAGCATCCCTTTCCAGAAATACGCACTCCACCCTATCGGCTCCAACAAGATAGCCTTCTCCATCTCCGCTAACCCTTCTTTTCCTTTCCCACGCAAGCCCAGCGCAACACTCCTACAGACATATGCGATATAATCCTCAGGCTCAAAAGCGGCGATTGCTTCCAGCCGCTCCGCTATCTTCTCATCAGCGTGCTGCCTGCTCATCCCCATCCATTCAATCAGCCAGGCGGTCGTGATATCCTTTGGCTCCAGATCCAGGTGGCGCTTATGGTCATCCCTGGCGAGAGCAATGTCCTTCAGATAGAGATACGTAAGGCCCCGATTGTAGTAGACACCGACATAAGAGGAGTTCAGTCCCAGCATGCGTTTATAATCAGCAATAGTCTGTTCAAACACTTTGAGATAATAATAAGTATCGCCATCAGAGGAGTTCAGTTCCAGCTTGCGTGTATAATAGGTAATGGCTTGCTCAAATTCGCTAATCTCCGCATAAGCAAGGCCTTGCCAGTGGTACGCAAGACCATAGGGCGGGGTCAGTTCCAACACGCGTGTATAATCGGCAAGAGCTTGCTCAAATTTGTTAATCCCTGCATAAGCAAGACCCCGCAAGTAGTAATAGG
>DASTZT010000177.1:0-6283 GCA_035764225.1 Ktedonobacteraceae bacterium | reverse complement strand
CGATTATCTGGTGATTAATGATGGTTCTGCCTGGCCGGTGGCCCGCGAAATCTTTGAACACTCCTATGTTGAAGTTGATGAGCTTCGGAAGTAATCCTGAAGTGGCATGTGCTGGTCAGCAGAACAACTTTTTGATTACCTGGCCCTAGAAGGCTTCGGCCTGGTCGCCGTCACTAACACGGCTCAGCGAGGGGGTGCGTCAAGTTTTTCCAAGGCTGAGCAGTGAGCAGAACGGCCCTGGCAAACATCTGACGGACATCCCCAGCAGGGCAAGCGCAAGGCCCCCACATCCCCGTCAGCCCATCCCCTTGCCCCTACCAGCCTTCCCCCAACGCAGCATCACCAAAAAAAATACATGCAAACGGTGCCCACACGGTTCGACGGGGCGGTAGGGGCAAGGGGTGGTGGATTGGGGGCGGATGGGGCCTTGCGCTTGCCCTGCTGGGGGTATTCACCCTTGGAGAGCTGTGCAAAAACTTGACGCATACCCGTTCAGTGAAACAAACTGGCCTCGTGCAGGAATCCATGTTATACTTCCTTTCAATGTTCATCTAATGTGCTTCTTATGCCGATAATATAACACGACGGGAAATCCTCCCATCGTGTTACAACATTTTATGAGTTTGCCAGCATTGGACAAGCGAAGTAGCGAAGAGGATTTGAAAATAATGACGGCGAATACTAACCTATCCTTTGTCCATGATCGCCAGCCAGCGCATAGCGAGATCGCAATCGAGGCCGAGTCGCAGGAACTGGTGAATGTGTTGCAAAAAATTGTCAAAAACGCCGGAGCATTATTAGAAGTAAAAAGCTGCTCGATTGCGCTGCTAGACTCGACCGGAATGGTTCTGGTGACGATGGCCGCCCTGCCAAAAAATGGGCACAAGCCTCGTCGTACCCGCTTTCAGCTAAGCGAGGGGGTCGCGGGATGGGTGGCGGAACACCGCGAGGCGCTGGTCATCAACAATGTCAGTCTCGATCCCCGCTTTAAGCAACTCGGACGCGTGCCCGTCGGCTCGATTATGTGCGTCCCACTGATGAATAACAGCAGCTTTATCGGCACGTTGACCGCCAGCAGCCAGGAAATCAATGCTTTTGCCGAGCGCAAAGTGCAGATGCTCGCGATCTTCGCGGATCAGGCTATCCTGGCAATTGTCAATGCTCGCAATGCCGAGTTAGCCTTGCAGCAAGCCAACCAGCTTGAGATGCTGATCCATCTTTCGCGCGGCATTACCACGCGCCTTGAACCCGATATCCTCTATCGCACGCTTCTCTCCGATGCACGCCAGCTGGTGCCTTGCGAACTGGCGTTGATCTATCTTTATCATGGAGGGACGCAGGAACTCTCTCCAGTAGCGGAATGGGCCGTAGCTGGCTCGACTCCCTCCACCGGAGAGCAGATGGCCGAAGTCAAAACTTCAGGGCTGTTGCGCGAGAAGATCAGCCTCTATAACCGAGAAGAGGCAACGGCGTGGGCTGCTACTCATCGCCATCCGATCTTACGTTCGCCCGGACAGGAGGGGCAACCGGAGAAGCATCCACTGACCACCGCAAGCCAGGTAGCTGAGCTTGCTGTTCCCTTCATCTCGAAAGAAACGCTCTATGGCGTGCTTGTCCTCAAGCGAGCGAAGCCCTTTAGCAGCGAAGAATTGCGCCTGATGCGTAATCTGAGCTGTATGGCGGCGGCGGCCCTGGAGAACGTCGAGCTGTTCCATAAAGTGCGCACCGATCAGGAGCAGTTACGAGCCATCCTGACATCGAGTTTAGATGGCATCGCGCTCCTGACAGATAACGCCTGCTTCATCGAAGTCAATCCGGCCTTTGCGCGCATTTTTGGCGTCGAGCCAGCGCAGATTGTCGGCATGGAGTGTATGGAACTCTTCGGCTGCTACAGCGAAGACGGCCCTCAGTGTTGCCAGCATAGCTGCATGATTCGGCGTGCGCTCCAACTGGAGCAGCCGCAACCTTACAGCGAGATTGGCCTGCGCGTCCAGGGGGTAGCGCGTTCTCTTGGCGTGAGCATTACCCCGGTCTTAACCGCCAGCAAACCAGTATGTTTACTGGTAGCACGCGATATGACCGCTATTCGCGATGCCACGCGGATGAAAGCGAACTTCCTCTCGATGATTACCCACGAGCTGCGTTCACCACTCAACGCCATTAATGGCTACCTGGATCTGGCGCTCAACGGGGTAGCGGGCGAACTGACGGAGCAGCAACGCGAGTTTATTTTGCGGGCGCGAGCAGGTAGCGAGCACCTCTACGCGCTGGTAGAAGACCTGCTCATCGTCTCGCGGGCCGACACGGGACAGTTGCGCCTCAGCCGAGAGATTATGAGCTTGCAAGATGTCGTCACCAATGCCGTCGAGGAAATGGAATTGAGTGCCATCGATAGCGGCGTCACGATCAGCGTTGACATTGCCAGAGATTTTCCGCGCCTCTACGCCGACTCTGTACGACTTCAGCAAGTATTGCGCAACCTGCTGAGCAACGCATTGCACCACACCCCTGTCGGCGGGCTGATTACCATAGCAGCCCACGTCGAGGATGTAGCTCAGCAGCAGACGCAGGAACCTTTTGATGAAATTGAACAAGTAGCGAAACTCCAGGTCTCGGATACCGGCAGTGGTATTGCCCTTGAGCATCAGCAGCATATTTTCGAGCGTTTCTATCAGATAGCTGGCAGCACGAGCGGTCGTTCAAGCGGACAGGGTTTGGGGTTAGCGATAGTCAAAATGATCGTTGAGCTTCACGGTGGGAGTGTCACGGTTGAAAGTACACCCGGACAGGGTAGTACTTTTACCTGTACCTTACCCTGTTTGCTTTCGTGAAAATTGGACCTCTGCCATCGCTTTCTCAAGCATGATAATATCCTATTTATGGTTCAGTAGGAAACCACAAATAGGACGTTATTCCGCCTTCAATTTTTGAAAAAACTGCCACATTTTACTATTTACCCTTGACTCATTATTAGAATGCGTGCTATGCTCAAACTATCTCAATATGTTCCTCGGTGTAGAGAAACCAGGAACAAGGCTCGGTAATGTAAGGCTTGTACACGAGAAGGAGACAGACTGTGGGTATGCTACGGGTCATGTCCCGACGCGGTGATGATCGGATCGTATGGGATGCCAACAAAGTGGAGACCAACGATTCTGAAGCCGTGGCGGCGATTCGAGAAGCTGAACGGATCTTTAATGAAGAGCGTAAGAGAGGAGCAACCGCCTTCAGAGTAGAGTCAGGAAAAACTGTAGAACGTATCGACTCGTTTGATCGTACCGCCGAGCAGATTGTGATCGTGCCACGCGTCGTAGGTGGATGAGGAGTAGAGGCAGCTATGTTGGAAACGCTGAGCTTATTCCTCGGTATCTGGCTGCTGTTCCTCTTACTGGCCATCTACTACCTCTCACAATCCCCCGATGGGAGTGTGGGACGTTTGCGCGAGTCGGTAAGCGAACATTTGTCTGCTGAGAGTCGGGCGAAGGCACTTCTGCGCGAGATGTTGTCCGAGAACCAGTACCAGCAACTCATCAAGTTTGGCTACCTTGAGGTGACAAGTCCCTCAATAGAGAATCGGATCTATCGCATCCCTGGAGCTGGAGGGCTGGTGAAGGTTTACGAGCGCGGTTGCGCAGTAATGGAGTTATGTTTGCAACCAGCAGAGCCATTGCCTGATGGTGATGTGGTCGTGATGCACAAACTGATGATTGAGGGCAACGAGCAGGAGTATTTGCAAAAGGCAAATCACTTTGCACCCGGCATCATTTCTCTGCGTTGCCAACATTTGTAAACTCCAGACAGGGACGTAGGGCAGCCGCTTCTGGCTGTCCTTTTTTGCACGTTGCCGCCGATCTCCTTTGATCTCTTCCTCTTTCTAGTGCTTTCCTTCCTGGTTGAACTTTTCTCTTGAGAATACGTATGTAATTAAGAGAACATCTCTGATCATCTCTCGACTAGCGTCAGAAAACACGATATAATCTGCTAAAACTTCTTCTGTTGAGATGGCTATCAAGAGCGTGTTACTGCTCTTGCATCTCAGAAGGTAGGCACAAAAGATGGAATGTCCTTACTGTAAGGCAGAGAACCGTGATGGGGTGCGCTATTGCGGCAGTTGTGGCAAACTGGTTGGCACGGCTGACGCAACCATACCGGGGGATAGTGTCTCCCGCTCCCTCGCTCCAGGCTCACGGTTGCAAGGTGGTCGTTACGTCGTCAAGCAGGTACTGGGCCAGGGAGGAATGGGAACGGCATTGCTGGCTACGGATCTGCGCCTGGATAGCAAGCCTGTCGTGATTAAAGAACTTCTTTCCGAAAATGTCGATCCCACCAGGTTACAGGAGGACGTACGCAATTTCAAGCGCGAGGTGGCAACGCTGGCCCATATCGATCACCCGCTGATTCCGGCTGTGACCGATCATTTCCAGGAGGGCACCCGCTACTTCATGGTGCAGGAATATGTTGAGGGCGAGACGTTGGAGGAACGCCTCACTCGCACGCAACAGCCCATGCCTGAACGTGATGCGCTGATCTGTGCTTCGGAAGTGCTGGATATTCTCGATTATCTATCACAGCAGACGCCACCAATCGTCCACCGCGATATTAAGCCCGCCAATATCATTATTGGAGCCAGGGATAAGAAAGCGCACCTGGTCGATTTTGGCATTGCTCGCGCTGAGGCAGCTCGTAATGCGCAACGCAAGCAAACTTCGGCACTGGGTACGCCCGGCTATGCTCCACCGGAACAATACCAGGGCAATGCTGATCCACGCTCCGATCTCTATGCGCTGGCTGCGACGCTGCATCACCTGCTGACGAATCGCGACCCGCGCAACCACCCACCGTTTGCCTATCCGCCGGTACGCACGTTTAACGCGCAACTCTCCCCAGATATCGAACAGGTGCTGAGCCGCGCTTTGATGAACGATATCAACCAGCGTTACCAGAGCGCCATGCTGATGAAGCAGGATATCGATAAGATTTTGCAACAACGCTTCGGCATCATGGGGAATACGAGCAGCTATATGTTGGGTTCATCGGGACCGATGGGGACGGTAAGCAACCTGAATACGCTCACAGCTCCTACCGCCGTGAATGCAGGCAATCAAGCAACGGTGCTTAATCCCATTACGCCACTGCCCGCGGTACCAACGCCCGTTCAGCCGCCATATGGAACGCCGCAGTCCGCGACTCCGGGCACTCTTTATCAGCCGGGTATGTATACTGTGCCACCGCCCCAGAAGCGCCAGAACAGGCTGGGGTGTTACATCCTCGCCGTCATCGTGGTGCTCGCTCTTATCGTCGGTGGAGCCTTTGGTGCTGTGCGCTTTTTGCAGCCGACGCACACTGGTCCTGTAGCCAATGGAGGGAACGGGAATGGCATCGGGGTTAGTCTGGTGAATAACGAGGCGATTGGCATTAGCGACGGCACCTTCGTCCTTGATGGCGGACGCCCCGATGGTACCTATAAGTCTCAGGCAGCACAACTACTCAGGCAGAAAAATCCTGATGTCGGAGCCGCCCTCTCGCTGCTAAATCAGGCTGTGGCACGCGATTCGAACGATGCAGAAGCGCTGATCTATCTGGAAGATCTCCGCGTGGTCAACTCGGCCAGCCCGTACGTCACGATTGTTGTCGGCACGATGCTTTCGGGCGATCCGGGAACCGTTGGGGTGGGACGGGACGATTTGCAAGGAGCGTATGTAGCCCAAAAAGAATTTAACGATGGCTCCAAACTTAATGGGGGCGTCCAGGTTCGCATCTTGATTGCCAATTCAGGCAGCCAGACGACGTATACGGATCAGGTGGCCCGACAAATTGTGCAACTGGCGCATGCCGACTCGCACTTTGTCGGCGTAATGGGTTGGCCCTATAGCTCGCGTACGGTGGAAGCCGTTGATATTCTGGCGACAGCTCATATCCCGATGGTCTCGCAGACAGCATCGAGCGATCTGCTGATAAACAAGTCACCCTACTTTTTCCGCGTCGTGCCGTCCAACAAGGTACAGGGCATTGAGGGAGCCAGGTATGCCGAACAAACGTTGCATGCCAAAACAGCCGCCCTGTTTTACGATCCGACCGATCCCTATAGTCAGAGCCTGGCCCAGGATTTCAGACAACAATTTGAGGCAGATGGTAATACAATTGCCGTCGAAAAAACGTATACTGTTGGTAAGTCAGATACACTACCCGGACTTTTACAAGATGCATTGACTCATCATCCCGATATTATCTACTTTTCTGGCTATGCCAACGATGTGAGCGCCATTCTTGCTAACCTGCCACC
>DASTZT010000176.1:0-11250 GCA_035764225.1 Ktedonobacteraceae bacterium | reverse complement strand
TGCCTCTCGGTGTGGGCATGCTGGTGATGCTGGCCCTCATTGTGCTGTGGACCAGCGCCGTCTCCGGCTGGCAGCAGGTGGATCTCCAATGGCACTATGGGGATAGCCGCGTGACCCAGGCTGACTTCAACGTCGGTCATGGGGGCACCAGCCACTTTGTGGCGCTCTATCTGGATGGGCAAGCCATCGTGATCGAGTTTCCCCACAACGGCGATGCTACCCAGATGCATCTGTATACCCATCGCTATTACCAGCATGATATGGCGCATCGGCTGGTCCATCTCTCACGCACGAGCCTCTCGGACCATGATGTCCTGCTGGTCTCCACCGATGGTATTGCGGTGCCCTTTGTCCTTTATAACAACAGTGATGGCTCGTACCACCTGAACCCCTAGCACGCCAGAAAGAGAGTGCAATTACCATGCATGATGCAGAAAAAGTCGTCACGCTGATCTGTGTTTCGTTCGCCGTGGTGGCACTGGTGGTGGGCTATCTGGTGGCGGTTCTCGTCGCACAGCAGTATGCCCTCCTCATCACCCTGGGTCTCTTCCTGCTGATCGCCTTCGTGGTGATCTCGCTGACCGTCAGCCACCTGCGCAAAGCCACCACTGAGCGCACGCTCCGCCAGAAGCGAGTCTTGTACCGTGAGGAACTCCCGCTCAATGCGCAGGGCACCCCCTATTATCTGCTTGCTGAGATGGAGGTCTATCCACAGGGATACAGCCAGCACCCCAAGCAGGAACAGGGAGGCTCCTATGAAGGGTATTAACAACGAGACGGTGATGGACATGCCTCCCGATGACGAGCAAGCACAAGAAGCGTACCACACCTTCCAGGTGGGCCATACTGCCATCCGTGTCGGCGACGAACAGTTTCAACGCGGATACCGTCAGGGCTATGACGACTACTCCGAGTGGTGGGCGAAGCGACAACTCAGCGACGGGCTCGTCTCCCTGTTCTTGGACATGACGATCATTCGTACCACCACGCCCAATCGGCAGAATGCGGGCTACGTCACTGGCTGGATGGCGGCCTTGCTTGAACGCAGGCAGGAACACGAAGAAGGCAAGAGGACCACTGAGCAGAAAGGAGATGGGGATGGCCCTCACCTTTTACACGGTCCTTGCTGATCGGGCAGGCTATCCCGTCAAGTACTGCATGCCTCAGCATGCCGAGAGCGTCTTCTCCTACCAACGCGTGCAGACTTTTCGCAGGAAAGAACCGCCGTTTGCCAATCCAGCGGAGGCATCACAGGAGTTTCGGGCCTGGCTTGGGAAGAACAGGGTAGCCTGTTATCTTGAGCCGCCCAGGTTTCGCACCAAAGTCAAGGCGCTGCATCAGTGGCGTCGCAACGTGGAGCGCACACGACAATCGTGGGGGACAGAGCTTGGTCCCAGGATGGAAACGCTGCAACCGCAGAGCGGCACACCAAGACGGAAGGACAGGCAGTCATGAGAAAGATGCAGAAGCCATCAATTAGCAGAGCCATCGAACCAGACGAGAGGCTCTGGAACTCCACCTGTCGTCTGGTGGGCCATGACTGGCAATCCACCACCAGCGAGAGCGTGCGCCGCTGCATCCGAACAGGCTGTCAGGCCGTCCAACGACGCAAAGGCGAGTGGTGGGCGTACGTGTCGGTGAAGCAGAAGCCGCCACAGGCCACATCTCATCGTCCTGCCGTCCAGCAACCACCCTTGTTCTCATGAAAAGAGGAGCATCCATGATGGAAACGAGCAATAGCCAGATCCCATGCGTCATCCGAACGGATGAAGCACAACATATTCTCCCGCATGAGATCACTTTAGGAGCACATCATCTCTTGCTCAAAAGCGATCAGAGCATCGAATTGATGCACGCTGGGCACGATCACACCCAACCGGAATACGTCCTGTGCTTAGATGCCATCGAAACGTATCGGCTGATGCGGTGCCTCTGCGACCTGTTTCAGCAACCGACGAACGGATAACGTCCCAGGAGAAGGGTATCAGCTGGTATCCTTCTCCCTCATGAGAGATGAAGAATAGAGAAGCTATGCCACGCTTCTCACTTGTGCAAGGACAGCCATGAAGCAAATTATCACCGCCAAACTCAAGCTCACGACCACACCAGAGCAGCATGCCGCACTCAGGCAAACGCAGCTGGCCTATCGTGATGGCCTCAATGCGGTGAGCCAGTATGCCTTTGCGCATGGCAAAACCAGTAACGTGACCACACTGCACAAAGGGATGTATGCTGAACTGCGGACGCGCTATCGTCTGCCTTCGCAACTGGCGTGCAGCGTCGAGCGACAAGTGGCTGCAACCTATAAAGGACTCTGGACGAAGCTGCTCAAGAATAGAGAGCATCGCCGCCAGAAGATTACCAAGAAACGCTTTAAGGGTCTCGATCAGCCTCCACGCTATAGCTCCCCAACCGTACAGTATACCTATGAGCGCGATTATACGTTTCAGCGGGAGCAGCACCTCAGTATCGGCACGCTCAATGGACGGATCAGTCTGCCGTACCAGGGTTATTTCAAGCATCTACTGCTCATTCAACAGGGAGCACGTATCGGAGACGCCAAGCTCTGGTACGACCAACCCAAGAAACAGTTTTATGTGCTGGTGTCTCTCACGATGGACCTTCCCGAACCGACCTGTGCGTCCCTTCCCGAAGTCGTCGGGGTTGATGTGGGCGTCCGCTATTTAGCGGTGACCTCCACCGCAACGGGTAAGGCAACCTTCCACCCTGGAAAACGCGTGAGACACCGAGCCAATCATTATGCGCGACTGCGTAAACGCTTGCAAAAGAAAGGCACTCGCGGCGCGAAACGTCGATTGAGACGCATCGGGCAGCGAGAGAGACGGTTAAAACTGCAAGCTAACCACCAGATTGCCAAAGAGATCGTCAACGAGCATCCCCAGGCCCTCATTGGACTGGAACAGCTAACCGACATTCGCGAGCGCACGAGGCGCAGGAAGCGGAAGCGCAAGAAAAACGGGAAAGGCACGGAAAAGGTCTCGCCAAAGGCTCGCAAAGCCAATCGGGTCTATTCGCAATGGTCTTTTGCTGAATTGCATGCGCTTATTAGCTATAAAGCCGCGCTCTCTGGCTCGCTTGCGGTTAAGGTGGATGCCGATTATACGTCGAAAGCATGCCCGAAGTGTGGGCATACCGCTGATGAGAATCGACCAGGAAAAGGGTTGCTCTTTGTGTGTCAAAGCCCGAAGTGTGGGTATATCCTGCACGCCGATCTGGTTGGGGCCAGAAATCTGGTGATGAGAACGCTCGTGCTTCGACAGGATTGGAGCACGACGGGGCTGTTGTCAATGGCCCCTGATACCTCGGACCGTGAAGCCAAAGCTGCACGCCTGCGAAGGTATGCAGAATTGCGGTGGAGTCCAGAGGCAAGAAGCCTGCGGTCTGAGACTGAGGGTGATTGATAGAACTCATTCTTTTTAAAAGGGTTGATAGTGGAATACTTCTGGTGGGTCTTCGAAAAGACCAGCGATGGTCTTGCGCCATTGTGGGAAGAGCGGCCCTCCCCGGAAATCGACGGTATGAGCTTCAAGGGATGACCAGACGATGGTAAGCAAGTAGCGTTCCGGTTTTTCAATGCAGCGGGTCGCGTGGGATGAAATACATTGTGGATGCTGGCGAATAATTTCCAGGCCCTGTATAATTGCCTGGCCTAGTTCGTCCTCCTTGCCTGGGAGGGCGGTAAATACCGCGATTTCTGTCACCATAAAGGAAGCCTCCAAACCTTTGTTATTCATAACAACATCCATCCTATCATTACATGCAAGTCTGCGCTATGCTATGCAATGAGGGAGCAGTATGCCTTAAAACTCATCTGTTCTCCTGTATAGCAGTTATTGCGAGAAGAAAGTGGTGTGAAATGCAACAGAATAGGGATTCCCGCGATCATGTCGATCATAACCTTTCTCTTGAAGAAGAGGTTGTTAGCGCCCTGGACGAGATGGCCGCTATTGTGAGAGGTCTGCTTACCCACATACGTTTGCCCTGGCTCATGCGCTATCACAATCACAGGGTGACGCTCGCGCTTTTTAGCTTTATCAATAGTCTGGTCAGCATTGGTATCATGACCACGTTGGCAGGATTCACCAGTACTGATCTAATCTTTCCCTCGCTTGGGCCAACGGCCTTCCTTTTCTTCTACAACCCGACTGCCCCCAGTGCCTCGCCACGCAATACTGTACTTGGCCATCTGATCGGCATCCTCATGGGTTATCTTAGCCTTGTTGTCACTGGTTTAACAGCGGCAGGCCCGGCGCTGGCCATTGGCATAACCGCGCCACGCATCATCGCTGTAGCACTTTCGCTAGCATTAACTAATGGGCTGATGGTGCTTTTTAACGTATCTCATCCCCCGGCGGCGGCAACAACATTGATCATCTCTTTAAGCATCATCAGCCGACCGCTGGAATTGGTAGAGGTCATGATTGCCGTAGTGCTACTGACGCTCCAGGCCATTGTTATTAATCGTCTTGCTGGCATCCCGTACCCACTTTGGAAGGCAGAAGTTAGAAAAAAACGCTCAAATACTAATTTCCCTCCCGAATCGCAGACATCATAAAATCATTGCTCAAGTGGGGTCACATGCTAAACATTCTGCGAGTCGCTCCAATCTTGCTGGAATGTCTGTTGCAGCGTATTGAGCACGCTGGGATCTAAAACGATAATGCCAAGTTCGCGGTTGTGTTCCAGCGATGCAGCGGAGATGTTTTCTGATCCCACAAAGGCCGTGCGCCCGTCGGCAACGATGATTTTGGCATGCATATAGAGATGGGCATCCTCTTTCACCAGCACACCTCCCTGTTGAATGCTAGTGATCCCGGCGCTATTGCTATCGCTGGAAGCGTTGCCGGGCGTGGGAAGAATCACCTGAACTTTGACGCCCCGTTGCACCGCATTCATCAGCGCCTGTTCAATGCCGCTATCCTGCATTTCTTCCGCTTCGATCAGTAGCATGTTATGAGCATTATTAATCAACGTCGTAAAACTGTTGCGTGAATTGACCGGACTGACGACGAGATTAGGGTCGTCAAATTGGGCGTTGGTGCGATTCCAATCGGCGGTAAAAATGTTCTGGACGGCCTGGACATCTGGCTGATTGGTGTCGATGATGCCGTACTCGCGATTGGTCACGCTGCTAGTGCCGCCGAGGGCGGAACGTGTAAAGTTCGCGGTCATGATATAGACCGTCGTGCCATCGAGAATCATGCCTTTCTCGTGGGTCAAAGCGAAGTCAGGGCTGGCCGTCTGAGCTTTGACGCCCGCAGCTCGTAAGCGGTCCAATGTCTGCATAGCTCCACTCGCCCCATAGGGATGGGCTTCGAGCATAACTCGTACGTCGATGCTTCGCTGTGCGGCAGCTTCCAACGCATTGATGATCGCACGGTCCGTCAACAAGTACATCTCGACCCAGACGGATGTTTGTGCTTGCGTGATGGCGCTGGCGATGAACTGATCGCCCGTATCCGGCTCGACAAAGACTTTGACGCCTTGCACGCCCGGCCCAATGGTGCAATTGCTTTGGCACTGCATGGAGCCGCCTCCAGAGCCGTTGCCATTGATGGCACTGTTGGCGCTACATGCTGCGAGCAGTGTACATAGCACGATTATGATCAGATTGTGGCTTATTTTGTGTTGCTGGTGAAAACGCAGTAGTCGAGACTTGTTCTTGCGCATTGATGCTTCCTTTGAATATAGACATATATGGAGAATAGCAGAACAATCGACGAATGAACATACGTATTATTGAGGATATTTCTCGCGAGCAGAAGAAATCGGCTCCCAATTCTTAAGAACTGGGAGCCGATGAAACTTTTCTGGGTAGTTGTTACCAGAGAGCGTTATGGGTGCAGGAACACGTATAGGGGAGCAAGCACCAGCGTGATCGTGCTGAGCAGCTTGATAAGAACGTGCAGCGATGGGCCTGCGGTATCCTTGAAAGGATCACCGACGGTATCGCCAACCACGCCAGCTTTGTGTGGCTCGCTCTTCTTACCAAGAACGGTACCGCTAGGATCGAGACGGTCAACCATCTCGCCCTCTTTATTCACACGCAGATAGCCAGCTTCGATATACTTCTTCGCATTATCCCATGCGCCGCCACCGTTGTTGAGGAACAGCGCAAGGACGATACCGCCCATCGTTCCGACCATCAGCAGACCAGCCTCAGCCTGTGGGCCAAGAATAACGCCGATGGCGATTGGTGTCAGAACGGCAACTATGCCAGGAAGGATCATAGCACGCAGAGCGCCACGAGTGCTAATGTCAACGCAGCGAGCGTAATCGGGATCGACGCGATCCTCGACGCGTTCCGCCATGATTTTCGGATTCTCACGGAACTGGCGGCGTACCTCTTCAATCATGCGTTTGGCGGCGGCACCAACGGCGCGGATCGCCAGGGCGCTGAAGAAGAAAATCAGGGTCAGACCGATCAGAGCCGCGATAAAGACCGCGATATCTGCCAGATCTACGCGATAGACTGCCACATTCTTCTTGTAAGAATAGAGCACATCCAGGTAGGCGCTAAAGAGCAGGAAGGCAGCAAGAGCTGCTGAACCAATACCATAACCTTTTGTCAGAGCTTTGGTGGTATTGCCCACGCCGTCAAGCGCATCGGTGATATCGCGCACAGATTCCGCCTCGCCACCCATTTCGGTAATACCACCAGCATTATCGGTAATGGGACCGAAGGTATCCATTGCCAGGATGTAAGCGCAGCTCATCAGCATGCCCATAGTGGCGACGGCGGTCCCAAAGATACCACCCACGTTGATGACGCCAGGGTTAATGCTTGGATTGACCGGGATATTGACCTGGCTACCCAGGAAGAAGGAGAGGCCCAACGCTACACAGATTGCCAGCACTGGCAGCGCGACGCACTCGAAAGCGATAGCAACGCCAGTAATGATCGTCGTCGCGGGTCCGGTCAAAGTAGCCGCCGCGATCTCGCGCACAGGCCGCCATGTCCCGGCAGTGTAGTACTGTGTGATATAGACGAAGGCGATACTGAGCAGGATGCCAACGGTACCGGCCAGACCAAACCAGATCCAGGGGGCCAGACCCATGTTTCCTGTGATATTCCCGCCCCTGAGCAAGAGATAGCTGCCAACGAAGATACCGATGATAGAGAAGCCACAAGTGATGAAGTAGCCAATGTTGAGCTGAGTCATCGCGATTTCACCGGGGTCGCGGCCAGCCGCTTTATCAGGCTCAACAACGACAGAGGGTCGAATGTAGAGCAGGCCAATGGCCGAGGCGATCAGCCCAAAGGCGCGCACCACTAACGGAAAGAGAATCCAACCGGGATTGTTCGTCGTCACAAAGAGCGCGACTCCCAGAATCATCGCGCCAATATTTTCGGCGGCAGTAGACTCAAAGAGGTCAGCACCACGACCGGCGCAGTCACCAACGTTGTCGCCCACCAGATCGGCAATAACAGCGGGGTTGCGCGGATCGTCTTCGGGAATGTTCGCTTCAACCTTACCAACCAGGTCCGCGCCCACGTCTGCCGCTTTGGTGTAGATACCGCCGCCAAGCTGGGCAAAAAGGGCCACGAAGCTAGCGCCAAAGCCGAAACCAACGATCAGAGAGGGGACAGCTTGAAGTGTATGCCCAATGCTGTAGAAAAGGAAAATCAACGAGACACCAAGCAGAGAAAGCGCGACCACCAGAAAACCGGAGACCGCTCCTCCACGTAGAGAAACCATCAGGGCTTCTCCCAGGCTGCGTGTCGCTGCGCTGGCGGTTCGGCTGTTAGACTTTACGGCAACGTACATGCCGATATAGCCGGAGACGCCGGAGCATAATGCGCCGATCATGAAGGCTAGAGCGGTATGCCAGGCCAGATCAAACCTGGTTGCGGAATCTCCCTGACTGAGGAAGAACAACACGGCAGCGACGAGAACAGCAGCGAAAATTGAGAGAATTGCGATGGTACGGTACTGTCGGTTGAGAAATGCCATGGCACCTTTAAATATGGCGTCGGCCACCTTTTGCATCGCAGGCGTGCCAGTATCTTTGTGTAGAACATAGTTCGCGAGATATGCTGCAAAGAGCACTGCGAGGAGTCCTACTCCTATGGGAACCCAGATATAGTTGCTCACGATAGAAAACGCCCTCCTTAAGGCATAAGAAAATATGAGCAGGTCAATATTGACCGCCAGGGTACATCGTCAATGACCTCCGCCAGAAGGCAGGAGGCTTGTATCCAGCCTCGACTTCAACTCGGACCCTCTTACCGGAGTCCGCTTCGGCTTCACCGACCGACACATCAGGGCGTATTGACAAGACACCCGTACTCGCCCGGAACTGGCCGGATGAGCACCGTTTTGTTTAATGACCCAATTATCGTGAAACGTTGTGGAGGCAACTGTTGTCCCCTTTTAACAAGGAGCCTTTAAGTCGCACCTTAGTGTAACATAGAGCGCCTTCCATGACAAGTCTCTTGTCACCATTTCACGAGCAAAAATGCAAAAGGATAGCGGCAATTGAGCTTCCTTTTTCTTCCAGATATTACAAGACGCCTATTTTATTCGATAGAGCCTGCTGAATACGCGGCAAAAGCGGCACTAACTGTTTCTTTCGTGAGACCAATCCTTCCACTATTGCTGTATGCTTATCAGCTTCAAGCGGAATCCCTAACGCCTCTGCTACAGCTTGCTCACCGCCATAAATGAGCAAGGTGCAGCGCATATTGATAATATCAACAATCATAAAAAGGAAGGTGCTGTAATTACGGCTTTGTGCGATACGTTGCATTGCGGAAAGAAGTTCCGCCGAACGTTTTTCCACTGTCGCTGGACTGGCCGTTTCAACTGTGCCAATAGCGAACTTTGCATCGCGGATAATAAATTCTTTAAAATCGGAGGTAACCAATGCCTCGGCGGGCTTTGCATCCAGGTCGGAGGCGGCTGCCGCAAAGATTGCTCGTCCGAGTTGCTCGATATCTTCTCCACTAATCGCGGCTAGCTCTTGCGCGACGCGCTCATCGCGAGCCGTGCTGGTGGGTGAGCGCAAGATCAGCGTGTCGTAAAGCAATCCTGACAACAATAACCCTGCAACTTCGCGTGGGATACGTATATCGGCCTCGTGATAGAGGCTGGTAATGATCGTGCCTGTGCAGCCAACTGGCTCGGCGCGGAACATAATTGGCTTGCTGGTATGAACATCGGCAATGCGATGATGGTCAATGATGCCCAATAGCTCAGCCTCTTCAATGCCGTCCACCGCCTGCGAGCTTTCGTTATGGTCTACCAGAATCACCCGTTTGGGGCGAGCTTTGATTAAGTCGGTGCGCGATAGATAACCAACAAGCTTGCCATCATTATCTACCACCGGCATAGAACGACGGCTGGCCAACGTTGCCTGCACATCGCTCATGTAATCCTCTGGATGGCAGAAGCTGAATTCCTTATTCATAATATCCTTCACGCTCATACTCAGGTTGATGAGCCGCACGGTGGTGAAGGTATGATGTCCGGTGCTGATGACCATCACTCCCTGCTGCCGAGCCATTTCCAACGCACGAGCAGACACGAGCAGGTCTCCGGTAATGACGAGGGCCGCCGCTCCTCGTTCAATGGCGAGCAATTGTGCATCTTCGCGGTCGCCCAGCACGACGAGACAGCCATGCTCGACGTAATCCGCCATTGATTCCGCCTCCATTGCCCCGACCAATACTCGGTTGCCTAAGCGGCGACGCCCTTCCACCAGAACGCGGCCCCTGAGGACGCGCACCAGGTTATCGCGCTGCAAGGGGATACGGTTGACCGATTGGGGATCGAGATCTTTAAAAAAAAGTTTGGCGAAGTCCTCATTCGCGATAATACCGTGAACTTTGTTCTCTGAGTCTACTACCGGCATGGAGCGCCGATTGTGCTCCTGCATCAGCTGGCCTGCTTCCAGCAACGATTGGTCAAGGTGGGCCGAGATGATGCCGCGGCGCATAACATCGCGTACTTGCAAGTAAACATCATCCAGAGCCTCTGGCGGCTCTACCTGAAAACGCTCAAGCACAAAGCGCACCTCTGGCTTGAGTTCGCCATTGCGGGCCGCGATAGCCTGTTTTCCTTCGTGCATCCGTAGCAAGCGTGCATAGGCATAAGCGGAAGCGACAGAGTCTAGATCAGAATTTTTATGTCCAATCACGTAGATGGGTTGTGTCATCGGATGTCTCCTGGGTTATCGTGAGCCTGGTTGCGTCTATGTGTGATTGAAATGAGGACGACCTGTAGCTCCCCGATTCATCGTGGGAGTTGCCCTCCTACTAAGTTAATTATGACAGGTGTGGTCAAGAACTACCAATTTGTGGCCTTACCAACGTCCCCCGCTTGTTGTTGGGCGCTGTTTCGTATGGTATACCCTCTACCAGAGAGTGGAAAGGGAGGACGTAGTTTGATTCAGTGGCGACAAATTTGTATAATCATCTGGCGGGTTCAGCTAAAGCCACTGAGCCCCAACGTCAATTAAGAGGAGAAGTCATATTGATGAGTAAAACCGTACCACAGTCCCAGCCAATGCAGTTTGCGATGCAAGCTATGAAAAAGGTGCCAGAAGTCACCATCATCTTCTGGGTGATTAAATTGTTCTCTACAGCAATGGGCGAATCCACGTCTGACTACCTGGTATTTCATATTGACCCTTATGTTGCGGTTGCTCTTGGGTTCGTTGGTCTGATCGTTTCGCTGGTACTCCAGCTCTCAGTGCGCCGCTATATCCCGTGGATCTACTGGTTAGCCGTTGTGATGGTTGCCGTCTTTGGCACAATGGCCGCCGATGTTCTCCATGTAGTTCTGGGTATCTCATATCTCGTCTCAACCGTATTCTTTGTGGTCGTGCTGGCCGTGATCTTCTTTGTCTGGTACAGAAGCGAAAAAACTTTGTCTATCCATAGCATCACCACCCGTCGCCGCGAGCTGTTTTACTGGGCGACCGTCATCGCGACGTTTGCTCTGGGTACCGCCGTAGGTGACTTAACCGCAGCTACTTTGGGTTTGGGATATCTCTCTTCAGCTGTGCTATTTACCATTTTGTTTGTTGCCCCGGCTGTAGCTTACCGCATGGGTTGGTTAAACGGGATTGCGGCCTTCTGGTTTGCCTACATCATGACTCGTCCACTCGGTGCATCATTTGCCGACTGGTTTGGCAAGCCATCGCTGGGTGGCCTGGGGGTAGGCGATGAAAAGGTAGCTCTGGTTTTGACAATCTTGATCATTGTTCTGGTCGGCTATGTCACCA
>DASTZT010000175.1:0-8030 GCA_035764225.1 Ktedonobacteraceae bacterium | reverse complement strand
AGGCACTGCCCCTACAACCATTGTAGCTGCTGTATAAAGTTCGGAAGCTCTCTGCCGATAGAACATAAAGAAATAGAGCAGAAAGTGTTCCGGCTTTTATGGACAGGTATGCTAAATAGAGGGAAGGATAGAAAAACCTTTCAATCACCACGAAAAGGTTTTTAATTTAGGAAAGAAGATGAGTAATACTACTATACGCGCTGGCCGCTCCTCAAAGCTGGTTCCATATAAAACATTTCTGCTCCGTTGGGGCTGGTTTATTGTCCTGTCAATGCTTGTCACAACGATAACCACTGCCTTTGTGGCGGACGTGCAATACCCTCCAGCCTATCAAGCCATCTTGTTGATCCAGTCACCCCGCCCCGGCAGTTTTGGTCTCTCTACCACGACTCCGCAAAGCGACACGGGCACCTTTTATGCCGATTATTTCGTCAGCCCTGCCACGTTGAGCCTGGTATTGCCCAAATATAAAGACCTGCAATTAAGCGACCTGCAATCTATGGTTAGCGTTTTCCCCGTCACCGGCACCAATGTGGTCCAGCTGAGTGCGGAAGGTAACACGCCAAAGGACGCCGTCCAGCTGGTCGATGACGTGTATGCAGCAGGCACGACCCAACTCGATGAGCAGCGTTTCACGCTTGATAGAGTACTGATTGGTAATTTGAACCAGGAACTGATCGGGGCCAAACAAGACGCCGCCGACACTTTCGCCACGTTACAGAGCCTGGTTGCGGACAACCTGAGTTCGTCCTTTGCCTATAGCCAGATCGATAGCCAGTATAAAGAGCAGCTCCAACGCATCTCCAATATGAACCGACAGCTCCTGACGCTCCAGCAACAAATCTCCGGGAGAAATAATGGCGTCCTCCAGGTAATCGGAACCGCTCCCCAGATCACCACCCTTCCAGGGAGCACGGCGACGATGGGCCAGCGCCTCGCCCTATCTCCACTGATCGGGCTGATCATGGCTTTGGGAGGTATCCTGCTCGCCAACACCTTTTCAAACAAGCTGCCACTACAGAAAAAGAAGCTAGAGGCCGTGCAGACAAAAATTGCTGCCGCCATCCCGCCGCTCACTTTCCAGGCCGAGCACCTGCAAACGCTCAGGCAGGTATCTCCCTGTCTCGCCCTCTTTCGTCATTTGCATTACAGTGCAGGCGAGCATATCCAGCAATTACAGGTAATCACCGTCACCGGGCCGGGTGAGCGCAACGGCAAAAGTACCGTCGCCACCGGACTCGCCATCGCCGCAGCCCGTAGCGGAGTGCGTACCTTGCTTGTTGATGCCAACCCGCAGCATCCCGTCCTGCACGACTGGTTTCATCTTGCCAACGAGGTTGGTACCCTTGATCGAGTCCATGCGTGCGCCGCCGGGGCAAGCGTAACCTTATTCAGTCAACCAACCGATGAGCCGAATCTCAGCCTCCTGCCCATTGGTAGCCAGCCGCTCTCAGCAGACATCCTGGCGGACCCGTTGCGCCTGAATGGATTGCGCCCCTTTATCGGCTTGCTGCGCCAACAGGCTGATCTGATTATCTTCGATGCCCCCCCGCTGCTTGATGACGCCGGGGCGACTAACCTGGCGCAGCTTTCCGACATCACCCTGCTGGTAGTTGATGCTCAAAAAAGTATGCGTACCAGTGTGGCCGAAGCAGAGCATTTATTGGCAACCACAGGTATAGCGTCAACCATCGTCATCAACCGGGCAAGGCCGGAAATAGTCGAGTAGTTTGAGAGGAATGTAGATGAACAGCGCAATACAGCGACCCAAAGAGCTTTTATCCTCTGCGCGCAGAGCCATACCAATGCCGCCAGCGGCGATGACTGTTACGGTCATCGTCTATCTTCTGCTCTCAGTAGGGCTGGCTATCTTAATGGGCAACCCCTCTCTGCTACCCATCGTCGGGCTGGTCGGCGCTATCACGATCAATCTGGTGGTGCTGCTTTTTGTGCGTTCAGAGGCGGCGCTCCCCCTCTATTTAGTCGTGGCAGGCCCAAGCGTCGCTCTTTCGCTCAGTAGCTCCGGTATTTTATCGCGCCTCTACATTGGCAACCTGCTGTTCTTCCTGCTAACCGTCATCTGGATCATCGGCAAGCTTTTGAGCCAGCGTAAAGCGGGACGTTGGCTGCTCTCCCCGGCCTTGCTGCTTCCCTTGCTAGCTTTAATCTTTGTTGGCTTGATCTCCATGACCCTCTCGCATCTGTTCCCAGACCCCTATGTGACCTACTCGTTCCCGCACGCGAGCACTTCGATATGGGTAGTGAATGCGGCGGAAGTCATGCTATTGATTGGCTTGCCACTCTTTCTGGTCGTTGTGCCAGGAGTGGTCCACACCACGCGCCATGTCCGCTGGGCGCTGATCGCGTATATGATCGTCGGCTCGCTCTATGCGTTGGGGACAATTTTTGCGGCCCCACTGGGCCTTTATTCTAAGGAAGTGATACTGGGTATCCGGCGGCCAGAGGTGTTTGGTTCGGTCTCCAGTGGCCTGGGCACTTTGCTCGTGCTTTTCGCCAGCATTGCTCTCTGCCAGGCGCTCTATCATACCACCAGAAGAGCGCGCATCATCTGGGGCGTGCTGACCGCCCTTTTCAGCGTTGGTGCCATTATGACCATCGGGCGTGAGTCCTGGATTGCGCTCTTCCTGGCCATCATGACTATCGTGATTGTCTATACCAGAAACTGGAAACTTCCTATCCTTGTCGTTATTCCCCTCATCCCCCTATTGCTTGTTTCTGGCGCTACGAACTTTTACGATCCTTCCCACGTCTACGGGACTGACCGTCTGGTGATCTGGCAAGACGCCATCACCATCTGGCAACATAGCCCTATCATCGGCATTGGCGCTGGCAACTACCAGTTCTTTGATATCGCTTATGGGAAAGATGTTGTGGGTGTCGCGCATAACCAGTATCTCCAGGTGCTGGCGGAAATGGGTGTGCTCGGATTCGCTTGCTTGCTCTGGGTCATGGGAGCCACGACATGGGTCACTATCAACAGTTTTAGGAAAGCAAAGACGGCGTTAGGGAAATCGCTCGCTCTCGCCTATCTTGCCTACTTCGTCTCTATCATCTTTGGCGGCTTCTTTACCTCATCGTTTGTACCGTCTGCTGCCGATGGTGGTGGCACCGAAGCTTTTGTGAGTGCATCGTATCGCTGGCTCCTGCTGGGGTTAGTGCTAAGCATCCCCACATGGGAACGTGAGCTAACACCATCCAGTGAAAGCATAATCGACGCTGAACCGCAGCAATCCTTAGTCACAACCAGGTAGGGAACTGTACCGTGATCGTTCTCTCAAAAAACACCCCCAACAACCTTTTGCCAAATTCGGTTGGCACAACTGGTGATGAGATTTAATTCTTACTAGAAGTGATAGGAGTATTTTTATGATAAAACCAGTGAGGGACGTGGCACAGTCTTCCATCAGTTTCTATCGCACGATGACCAGCTCAATCAGGCTGTTACCAGATTTTATTATTATTGGGGCGCAACGCGGGGGAACAACTTCGCTCTATGCCTATCTCAGTCAGCACCCTCAGATAGCGCCTGCCGTCATGAAAGAGGTCCATTTTTTCGATAACAATTTTCAGAAGGGCGTTTCCTGGTATCGGGCACAGTTTCCTTCAATAGTCGAAAAATATCTCGCCACAAATGTTGGCAAACAGGATTTTATCACAGGCGAAGCCAGCCCGTATTACCTCTTTCATCCGCACGTTCCGCAACGAGTAGCAAAGCTAGTGCCATATGTCAGGCTTATCGTCCTGCTAAGAAATCCGGTTGATCGGGCCTACTCCCATTACTATCACGAAGTAGAGCTGGGCCGTGAAACCCTCTCGTTTGAAGAGGCTCTGGCGCAGGAAGAGGCCAGAACGCACGAGGAGAGCGCCCGCATTGCGGCAGAGAAACATTACCGCAGCTATAATCACCAGAATTATACCTATCTGGCGAGAGGCATCTATGCCAATCAGCTTGAACGTTGGCTTAGCCTCTTTCCTAGAGAGCAGCTCCTGGTGATCAAAAGCGAAGATTTCTATGCCGATCCAGACAGCATATTCCAACAAACTCAGGCATTCCTGAACGTCAGGCCGATGGAGCATAAGCCTCCGCAATGGTACAAACAATATAACAATTCTACCTATAAGCAGGCAAAGATGGAGCCACACCTCAGGAAACGTCTTGTCGCCTACTTTGAGCCACATAACGACCGCCTCTATAAGCTGTTAAAGCGAGATTTTGGGTGGGATCGCTAACGCCAGGAGGAAAAAGGTAGCATAGAAGAGGCTCTCACTAGCAGGATTGAATAAGGTACGACGGTTAGCTGTGCGAGCCTCTTCTTCTATACATAACGATCCGCCATCCTTGTTTTAGCGCCACAAAAGGATGCAAAAAATAATAGAGCCAGAAAAAACGCAAAGGAAAGCGTGAATGCTCCATATAGAGCCGTCCAAGATGGGTAGGGCTGGGAAAAATGGCGCGTAGCTCTGCCAGGCCGAGAGACTTGAGGTTATCTACCATCAAATGTTGTAACATCTTGCGCTCACTCACCATCGATGGACGCAGCACCGTAGCCGTATCCTCTCCGATCAGATGAGTAATCAGCCATTGCACATATCTGGGAGGGGCGAATCGCTCCAGTTGAGCTTCCGGCGGCAAAACAACATCAAACAATTGTTGGCACCAGCCAAGCGCATAATAGATGCTTGCCAACATTCCTTGACGACGGGCAAGGTGATAGAGCAAGTTCCAATCGAGTTGCGAACCATAAGCGAGCAGCAGGATGGCCACATCGTAGAGCCAGATCAAGCGTTCAAAAAAGTGCGAGCGGTAGTGCCAGCAAAGGAAGAGCAGCAAATCCTCCGGCCCCATCGCGTGAACCTGGACGCCATGCAGCGTCACCGGTCGCGCCCGTTGCCAGAGGTCAGCAACATTGAACGTCACACCCAGTTCATTGGCATGGGGAGCAGTATGCACCTCAAAGACCACATAGCCAGCCGCAACGAGTTTAGCGTAGACAAAGCCCGAACGTTGACCGGAGATCTCCTCAAAGCGATATTCCTGGTGATAGCTATACCCAAGTCGTTCAAGAATAGCCATTGTCGCAGCCAGATCTTCAGGACGCACCATCAGATCCACGTCATCAAAATAGCGTAGATCTGGCTGCGGATAACAGGTCATTGCAATATCCGCCCCTTTCAACACCATCAGGGGAATATTCGCGCTGTTTAAGGCCGCAAAGACTTGCTGCTGCTCCAGACCATACCAGAGGTTCAGCAGACACATCTCCCGATAGCAAGCCTGGAGCTGTTTATACCTCTCAATGCCAATCCGCTCAGTCAGCCGATCAGCAGGAACCTCTTGTAAAAGTAGAGGTAAACATCCCTGAAGCAAAGAAGCTCCAGACTGCAATCGCATAGTGCGCAGCATACGATCCAGGTCTCCATAGCTATATGCAAGCATCCGCTCTATTTCTGGGAGCTTCCTGGAGCTATTGTGTGTATCTCCAAGCGTTCTAGGTAACAATCTCATATCCAACGTCCAAGCTTATTGACAATCAAACCAGACAGCTTTCCACCGGTATGGGCCAGTTCCTCCTTCGTATGCTCCACCTGCTTCATCAGATCTCTGGTCGCATCGACAACGACCAGCGTCTGATCGCTGATAGCCCCAAGCACATGAGCATCACCATGCTCCAGTGATGGGCTATCGACGAGCACCAGATCTCCGGGTTTGACAGCCCATTGCAGCACATCTCGCAGCTCAGGGATGCTCAAGAGATCGCCAGGATTATCATGCGTCTCACCAGCTGGAATAAGATACAGGTTAGGCACGCTTGTTGGTTTCACAAACCTATCGATCATCAGGTGATCTACCAGATCAACGGTGCTAGACTTTGTGTTAACAGCAGCTACCTTCGCCTTGCGAGCCTCTTCTAGCAACATAGCCAGGCCAGCCTCATTTGCCACATCCAGTTGTTCATGGAGCGTCGGGTGGTAGAGATTGGCATCGATCAGCAAGACACGGCGCTGGCTTTGGGCCAGCAAAGCTCCAAGATAAGCGATAACAGAACTGGTCCCAGCTCCCGCGCGTATCCCCATCAGCGTAATCAGCCGCGCCTTCGTCCCTTCGGCGAGAAGCAACATATCTGCCATCATCACCCGGCAGTCTTCAACAAAATCGCTGTTGTTCTCGCACAACTGCGCCGGGGAAACGGGGGTCGTCCAGCGCAACGAACCGACAACGGGGGCCACAACTTTTCGCTGCAAGTCATAGGTACTGTTAATACGTCCTGCGTTCTGCTCTAGCAGCGTGATAGCCACCACGCCGAGAGCGATCAGTAACGCAATCATCACAGGCACGAAAGGGATTTGTCCCAGGAATGACGATGGCTTTGTTGCTACCGTTGCCGACTGGGCAATGGAAAACGGAGAGTCAAATAACGCAGCCTCGGTTGTCAGGGATTGCAAGTTAAGCACATCTGTATTCTGCAGATTGCGTTGTTGCTGAATCTGGCTATCCAACTGAGCAAGCACAACCGTATTGGTTGGCAGCGTGGCAGCATACTGCTGATTCAGACGATCAATAACTTTCTGCTCATCGGCAATATGGCTATTAGCAAGTTTGATGGATGTATCATATTGCGCTTTAATATACGCATTCTGTTGGCTAACAAGCGTGCGTGCCAGGGTGTTGGCGATATCTGCCGCTGTTCGTGCTTGAGGAAGCGTCACCTGGATCTGGAAGCTTTGTGATGGCGTATCTGACGTAATCACTAACTGTTTAGCAACAAAGGTCTGACGATCTATTTCTCGGTGCTGAGCAAGCACAGGATTTAAAACGGGGTCGGAAGTAACTAGCGTGCTATAGGCTGCAATCGGCTGAATAATCTGAGCTTGAGACGAACGTGTTTGAGTGCTGAGCTGGACAACTGCCGTCGATTGATACGTTGGTGGGAGCAGAGCCAGCAGGATTTTCCCCACGAAATACCCCACGATTGCAGATACCACCAGCAACCACCACCAGCGCGCAAATGCTCTCGCCAATAATTTTGTCGAAGTATCAACTGTTCTCATAGAAATAACTCCTTCGTACCCACCCGGATAACGCCGCTAAACCTCCCACAGCGGATCAAAGTTTAGCTACTTTAAGTATACTAAGGGGTCCACCATCTCATTTTCTCTCTACAATCCTGCTCAAATCATGATTGTGGTCGTTTTATCGCTAGCTATTAAAAGCAATCGGGAACGCCGCTGTCGCAGCTAGTGAACCCGCTCCACATTTCTCTGTGGAAACCTGTCCCGCTCCAATGGAGATCCGTTCTGCTCTGGAGCGGGTTCACTCACCCGATTGAACGGCAAGACGTTTCCTCTGTAACAACATGCAGAGCCTGTCGCTTCTGACACATGCGTGAGTAAAGTTGACTCAGCATACTGGCTGCCGCCTCCCAGCTATAGTGTTGCTCAACATACTCTCGTCCAGTACACGCCAATTGCTGAGCAAATGCGGGATTTTCCAGCATACGCAAAATTGCAGCCGCATACGCCTGTGTCCCTTCAGCAATCAGCAAATGTTGCTCATGCTGAACGCGGAGACAGCGACAGGAGCCTGGAGTAGCCACTACTGGCGTTTCCATCGCCAGAGCCTCCAGCACCTTGTTCTGTATACCTGCCGCTACAAGCAAGGGAGCCAGTGCCACCGACGCTCTACTAAGATATGGTCGGATATCTGGCACAAAACCTGTAACAGTGATGCGCGGGTCCGCCTGCAGCTCGCGGACGGCCTGGGGTGGATTATTGCCGACAATCGTCAGACGTACCCCTGGCCGCCTCTTCCAGATCAGGGGAAGCACTTCGCGACAGAAATGAAGCATCGCCTGTGCATTGGGGTAGTAGTCCATCTTGGCGCAGAAAACTAACACATCGCTTTCCCGGTGGACGGGCAAGGGCGTAAAATATGCCGTATCAACACCATTAGGCACCACCTGAATGTGCTCACTGCTCTCGCCGAGCTTGAGCAGACAATCGCGATCATA
>DASTZT010000174.1:0-6147 GCA_035764225.1 Ktedonobacteraceae bacterium | reverse complement strand
GAGATGTAGTTGCTACAGGTGTAGATTGTGTTGCCGTAGATGTAGATATGGGTTGCGCCGTCTGCGTTGCGACTGGTGTGGGCTGCACAGGCTGCGTCGCCACTGGCGGAGACGTTGTTTGTCCTGTCTGTTGAACAGATGGACGGGTGAGGAGCAACGTCGTTGTTATAGTCGCTAGAATAAGGACCAGGACAGCCAGGATGGTGGCTATGATTTTCCAACCGTTTCGTTTCGGTTTTGCTGGCTCACTAATCTTTTCTTGGAGTTGGGCACGGTACTGTGTAATCGGTCCTCCCTGCGAAAGCTGCCTATAATACGCTTCTTCCCCTGGCGGATAGCTTTCCAGGGGTGGCGGTGGTGCAACTGATGATCCCGTTTGAGGATAAAGTGACAGCGGATACGATTGGCCTGTTGAGTCATGCGAATCCGGTGGCTGAGCCATAGATAATTCTTCTGATTGGGAAGAAGACGAAAGTTGCCCGGTGGAGTTTGTCGGATCTGGTGATGATGGTTGCATAGTTGTTCTCCTATAACAGAATCATTGGTAATACAGCGAGAGATAAGATCAAAAATCGCTTGCAATTGTGTATGCAAGATAGAACGGATATATATCCAATCTGAGCATTTCAAAACTCTACCTGCTAGAAGCAGCATACCCGCCAGGCAGCCATTGAGGAAGCGCAACTTGATGGTCTCTTGATGGTGTTTTTGCTTTTACGTTTCGGTCACTATAGTGTTCTGCTACGGGCTTATCCACAGGGATTTTATCAGGAATACCTGGCGGTTCCACAGAGAAGCATTATAAGTACAACCGGCCATTTTATTCTTTCGCGGGCATAGGGATAATCAGCGAGGAGGTTCCCGCAATCGTAGCAAAGGCATTAGCATAGTCCAGCAACGTTGGTCGGAGTTCGATCATTTCCCGGCGTAGCTCGTTATATTGCTCCCACTGTCGTTCGTACTCCAGAACCCCCACAGTCATTGGCCGCCGATCCTCATAGTCCTTGAGCATGGGGTGCCACTTTGAGAGGAAGGGACGCAGGGCCAGATTAAGCATTCTGACGGCCAGAAATGAGACGGACCGCTCTGGCTCAGCGTCAGGGTGAGTCTGGAAAGGGCCAAGCTGACGAAGGATGATTCTAGTGGTCTGAAAGAGGGAATAGAACGAAGTCAGGGCCTCGCGCAGAAGTCCTCGGTTATCCTCAAGAATGGTCATAGGAACACGCGTGACTAGTTCTACATGGATCTCCCAGGCGGCCTGTTTTTCGGCCTCATCTGGCCTCCATGCCTGCGCCGCTAGCGGTTGATGAGGATCTTGAAAGAGGCCCAATTCCTGAGGACTCATGGCAAAAAGGCGACACAGTTTCTGAATCGAGGAGGGATATGGGAGCCTTCCGCTTTCCCAGCGACGTACCGCATCGACACTCACACTTACCTGTTCTGCAACATAGGCCTGTGTCCATCCTCTTTTTTTTCTCGCCAGGGCTAGTGGCGTCTGATTTGAGGGCAACGAATGATTTACCATAGTACTCCTCTATAAAATGGACTGCATCAACATTATATGCTAACATATTAAGTTGTAACCCAAGACTATTTATTTGCACTTATTAATCTAATAATACCATATTTATATTAAATAGTACAGTTGCATAATTTTTGTGTACCAGTTGAGAAATGGCCCAGGTAGATACTAGTTCCCCATACGCAGGCAATGGAGAAAATCTCTTCAACAAGCGCATAAACGCTATCATATGCTTGCCTCTTTATCAGATACAGCATATACTGCTGGTTAGGTAACATTCTCGTTAGGTAACATTTGATGATATTGAGGAAAGCAAGGACGTGCCGAAAGAAGCAGCTTCCACCTTGACCTGGTCCGCCATACATCAAACGTATACGCTCTCTGATCGTTCTATAGAGACGACTCTGACGTTTGATAAGAGTTCACCTGTCTGGCACGAATGGTTGGAGCAGGCAACCTCCTTTGCCTTTCGAGGTCGGAAAGGCTCTTATACTGCACGCAGAGAGCAGATTAAGCCTGGCGACTGGTATTGGTATGCCTATCAACGTTCTCAGAAGCGTGTACAGAAGAAATATCTAGGCAAAAGCACAGCACTTTCGTTACAGCGGCTCGAAGAGGTCGCCGCACGCTTCACTAGCAAGCAGGAGGTCGAAGATGAGGCCGTAATCAGCTCCATGCAAGCGCGAATAAGCAAGATGGCCCAGGAGCAGATCCTGGCAGCCAAGCTGCGCGTTCCACTCCTGCCACAGCACCTCATTGCACGTCCACATCTCTCTGCATCTTCCCGAAGGCTCCTTGAACGTCCTCTCACGTTACTCTCTGCCCCGGCGGGGTCGGGCAAAAGCACACTTGTTAGTAGCTGGCTACTAGATCGCTCCGAGCCTTCAGCCTGGCTTTCGCTTGACCAGGCCGATAACAACCCACTGCGTTTCTGGTCCTATCTCTTTACCACCCTGGATAGGCTCTACCCCGGAACTGGTACACACGCGCTCCTCATGCTGCGCTCCTTGAGAGTACCCACCGTCGAACCCGTGCTGACGTGGCTGCTCAACTCGTTGGGCAATGGCGAACCTGCGACAGGGGAAGATGGAAGCGAGGCGCTGCTCGTGCTCGACGATTACCATGTGATCTCCACAGAGGCCATTCATCGCGACATGGCCTTTCTCATAGAGCACCTGCCACCCCATCTGCATCTTATTATCTCCACGCGTCATGATCCGCCGCTTCCGCTCGCACGCTTCCGTGTCTCCAATCGTTTGCTCGAACTGCGAGCTGCTGACCTGCGTTTTAGCCGCGAGGAGATCGCCGTTTTCTTTGCTCGACACGCAGGGATCACGCTCTCGACTGAGGAGATCGTTCTGCTAGAGGAGCGCACCGAGGGCTGGGCAGCTGGATTGCAACTGGTGGCACTGCTGTTACACGATCAGCAGGAACGTCCAGATATCTTGCAAAGCATTCACGGCAGCCAGCACGCTCTGGCGGAATATCTTGGACAGGAGATTCTGGCACACTTGCCAGAGCCAGTCCAGCATTTTCTCCTGCGCACCTCCATTCTGGAGCAGCTGGAGGGTAAGCTCTGCGAGGTCGTCAGCGGCCTGGCGGATGGAGAGGAGATCCTGGCCTGGCTCTTTCAGGCGAACCTGTTTCTTACGCCCCTCGACGAGTCGCGCCGCTGGTACCGCTATCACCAGATTTTTGCCGATGTGCTCCGCCACCAGTTGCGTATGACCGCCGCGCATATCCCAGAACTGCATCGCCGCGCCTCTCGCTGGTATCGCGCGCAGGGAATGCTAGCTGATGCCGTTGCACATGCGCATGCTGCCGAGGATTGGGAGGGCATCGCCAGCATTGCCGAGGAGGCTGGCGTAGAACTTATGAGCCGAGGAGAAACCTGGATGGTGATGTCCTGGGTGAGCCTGCTGCCTCGTTCCCTGGTGTTCTCACGCTTGCGCCTCTTTCTCTTTGATTGCTGGTATCGTTGGTATAACGGGCAGGCAGCGGTTGTGATTGAGATGTTTGACGAGTATGCCCGGCAACATGGGGTGCCCGACCTGGAAGTAGAGGATGCCGCAACATTGGAACTGGCGATCAGCACGCATGTTGAGGCGCTCTATCCCTCTCCTCTCTGGAACACTGAGCAGCAGGCGAACCGGATTGGCGAAATGCTGGCGCTCTACGGAGCACTGAACATGCAGCGCACCGACGGGGCTGCCTTTAGCAAGATGATCTGCCAACGCGCCATGAGTCATGTCGCTGGCCTGGCCCACCGGGCGCGTATTGTGCAGCACCTGGGAACCGTCTGCATGCTGCGCGGTGAGCTGGCAGAGGCAGTAGCCGTGTTTGAGGATGCGCTCGCCTCCGCCATCGCGGATGAAAGCGCCACCTGGATCACCATCATCGGACACCGCCTGGGCACGCTCTACGAGATGATGGGGCAGTTGCACAATGTCGAGCGCGTCGCTCAGGCAACCCTCCAGTCAACAATTGGCAAAGAATTCCTCACGCAGGCAACAGCCTATCTCTTTCTCGGTGTTGTCGCGTACCAACGCAATCATCTGGAGGCAGCCGAACGCTTCTTCAAGCTGGCAATCGCATTGCGCGAAGAGGTCGATCTTTTCAAGGAGAGTGGCCCATATATACCCTTCCTGGTTGGGCATCTGCACCTGGCACGCATTCAGCTCGTCAGGGGGGAGCGAACAGGTACACGCCAGAGCCTTGAAAAGATCGCTGACTCTCTTTCTCACAGCTGGGCCGGAGCCGAGATCCTCCCGGTCATCAAGGGTGAGTACGCGCTGCTGATGTATGAACTCGGTGACGAAACCGCTGTCCGCCAATGGTTAGAAGCATTTCCTCCCCCCGAACAGAGCCAGCAGATGCTGCTCCGCCAGTTTATTTCTCTCAATCCCAGTCATCACCTGACCTACGTGGCAATATTGCGCTGTTGCCAGCGCTGGCAGGAAGCGGAGCAGTTGGCGAAGAACCAGCAGGAGCTGGCGGAGCAACAAGGAAGAACAGGGAACCTGATCCAGTGGCTTACATTGCGAGCTTTGCTCCATCAAGCCCAGGGCGATAGTAACCAGGCCCTCTCAACCATTACCCGCGCTTTGGGCCTGGCAGAGTCCAGGGGCTATATTCGCCTTTTCCTGGATGAAGGCGCACCTTTGCTGACTCTTCTCTACCACTTACGCAACGCTCTGCGTACACACGGAAGAACAGAAGAGCCAGCTCCTACGCTGGACTACCTTGAGCGGCTGATTCTGCTGTTGAACCAGGAGCAACAAACGAGCCAGGCTGTGGATGAAGGGGCTTCCCTTCTCCTGGTTGAACCGTTGAGCGAACGCGAGCGCGAAGTGCTCTGGCATCTCAGCGAGGGACGTTCGAATCGGGAGATCGCCGAGCAGCTTGTCATAGCAACAAGCACCGTGAAATCGCACATCAGGGCCATTTACAGCAAACTGGGAGTCAACAGCCGCACGCAGGCCCTGGCACGCATTCGCAGGCTCAAACAATCGCAGGCTTTCTCTTCTCCAGAATAAAAAGTGCAAAGAACCGCCTCTCGCTCACCATAAATTACTCCTTTTGGTTGATGGCCGCTGCCCAGAATACACATATACTGAGAGCAATAGTAGAGTGGCAAATGTGGCTTCTCTCGTATTTTCCGTGCATGTTCGGAAGAAGATGTCTAAGAAACGCATCGAGTACACACGACAACGTGAGCAAATCTGTTCGGGAATGAAGGCAATAGCCATCTTATGCAAAACAAAGGAGTGACCTCATGGAAACAGCGGCACAGGCTCATCCAACAACTATGCACAAAGCTGATAGAAGAGCGACCATGCTGAGTTTAGCAAGCAGTATTGTGATAAACATCGTACTTCCTATCGTGCTTTACCTGGCATTGAAAAAATACGCCAATGCGTCGGATTTCTTTGCGCTTGTCATTTCAGGTGTGCCCTCAATGGTTGATGGTATTATCGGCATACTGCGCAGAAAGCGCGTCGATCTGCTGTCTGGCATCGTCGTAGCCAGTATCCTCATTTCACTGATCCTCATCGCTCTAGGCAGCAGCCCGAAAGTCTACCTCATCCGCGAGTCGTTTTTCACCGCAGCCTTTGGACTGGCGTACCTGATCTCTTTGCTCTTTCCTCGACCGCTCGCATTCTATTTCGCGCGGCACTTCGCCACTGGCAACCACCCGGAGAATATTCCCTGGTTTGATTCGCTCTGGCAATACCGAGAGTTTCGCCACACCATGAACGTGATAACAGTTGTCTGGGGGCTTGGCTTCCTGTTCGAGGCGGCTCTCCGCACCTTCCTGGTCATCGTGTTGAGTACCGAGCAATTCGTGATCGTCTCACCGTTTGCCTTATACGGCTGTCTAGGAATCCTGTTCATCTGGATGTTTCTCTATAGCAAACAAGGACGCCAAAAAGGCGAAGCATTACGGCAGAGCATGCAATGAGCACTCAGGCATGTCAATAGACTTGACAGGATATCTTATACTACAGCTATGCCTACAAAACATATTATCGCTGCTAGTGCAGGCTTTGTGAGCGAGAACGGTATTGCAACGCTCGGCCCAATTATTACATATGGGCTTCATCTTACTGGCAAAAGCACTCCCA
>DASTZT010000173.1:0-11451 GCA_035764225.1 Ktedonobacteraceae bacterium | reverse complement strand
AGCGGAGAAGATGCCCTGGCTGATGATTCATATGACCATGCCGATGATGCTGCTGGCTGCCGTTGGCCTGGAACCGATCATTCTGACGCTCTGGCAGATGGTCAAAGACTGGTTGGCTCGCCCCGCCATTGCTGCAAGAGAGCAGGCACTACTCACTCCGGCATTACAAGCATCGTCCAGAAAATCCATCTTTGTCAGGAGTAGTGCCGTCTTTGGCGCGATTATGGCGCTATTATTGCTGGCACCAACTTTGCATAACATGTACGAGGTTAGCTACGTCCACGCTGCCGATGCTCCGCACGAGATGATGATCTATGTCCAGACCACAACGGACGTGGATATTGTGATGGCGAAAGTAAGCGCGTTGGACCAGCGTTTGTATGGTGGCAGGCATCAATTGCCTATTGGTGTGATGGGCGATGCGACCTGGCCTTTTGCCTGGTATCTGCGTGACTATACTAGCGTGTGTTATAACTTTCCCGCGAACTGCCCCCAAAATGAGCCAGTAATTATTGCCGGAGGTGATAATTTGCCGGGCGTATTCGCGCAGTATGGTAAGGATTATCTCTATCATCAGTACCAGATGCGTACGCAATGGGACCAGGGGTACATGATGCCAAAGTGTGTGCCATCGAGCAGCAATCCATGCACCGATCCGCAGCCATATATCGGTGTGGGTCCGCTGCTCTGGTTAAGCTATGGCGATACGCCACCGCCTGGAGCAAGCTTTAACCTGGGGTTAGCCGCCAAAAATATCTGGCAATGGTGGTGGAATCGTCAGGCTATCGGCGCAACCAATGGCTCGTATGACATGGCCCTGCTGATTCGCAGTGGAGCGGGAATAGAGCCGTAGAACGGGTTTGGGCCTATACAAACCCGTTGTCTTGCAGGAATGTTGTCAATGCCCGCGCCAGCTCGTCGGGCGTGCCTTCCACCAGGCGTGCCTTGCGAGTGCTGGTGCCTCCTGATACAATCTCGCCGATGCGCTGATAAGGGCTGTGCTTGCTATTGGGGGCGGCGATATGGCGCGGGCGTGGACGTGGCGTATGCATTTCAACGAGCGTCGTTTCATCCGCCTCGTTGTGCCATGCATTGCTTTTCATCAACGTCAGTGGATCAAGCACGGGAATCGTGGCTTTCAATGCGGCAAGATGGGCAGGCAAGGAAGGGTAGCGTGGCTCGTTTAAATTGCCTGTGACGGTAATCAGTAGGGGCAACTCGGCCTCAATCAACTCGCGGTATCCTCGCTCAAGCTTGCGCGTCAGGCGGAGCGTGATCGGGTCGTGGCCCTGTATGGTTGTGAGCTGGGCGACTCCGGTAACCTGCGGTAGATCGAGATAGTGAGCCAGCGCTGGTCCCACAATGCCGGAGGCCCAATCGCTGGAAGCATCGCCACAAAAAATCAGGTCGGGGCGAGACGCTTCATGCTGGATATAGCCAGCCAGGGCAGCCGCTACCGTAAACGCTCCCCACTCAGCCGCTTGAGGCGTCCAGAGACGGATCGCGCTATCAGCTCCCAGAGCTAGTGAGGCGCGCAATGCTCCCTCAGAATCATGGGGACCGAGTGTCAGCGCGGTAATGTTACCCCCATAGAGTTCTTTGAGCCGGACCACCGCTTCGACAGCACAGGCGTCCGCCGGATTGAGGATCTGCACAAAACGCTCTCCATCAACGTGGCCAGTGATCGGATCGATGTAGACTGAGGAGCTATCCGGCGTTTGCTTGACACAGACGTAAATACGCACAATTCTTCCCTCAACTCATTACTGGTGATGTGGTCATGGACTTTAACCAATTCGCTTGGGCATACTCCTGCGATGGCGACGTGCTTGAGCGCGTCCGATTTATCGCCCTGTCTGGCCCCCAGTGCGGCGCTGAAGCGGACGCCGTGAACCGCGTCGCCACGGGCGGGCATGACCAACGTCATTGGTTAAAAAGCATAACCTGGTCTCTACGATGCGCGGAAACTCACGCCCCAGCCGCCGCGTGGGTACTCCCATTCAATCGCTTTGCGTTCGCAGGCGACGTAGCATGTGCCACATTCCAGGCAATGCTCGTAAGAGAAGTGCATCTCATCGCCCAGCAACTCAAAAAGTCCAGCCGGGCAGACGTAGATACAGGGCGTGGTATCGCAACCCTTGCATGTCTCACGGTTAAGACGAATGTGCGGCGTTTTGTCAACCTTAAAGCGCACCAGTTCAAGTCGTTCTTCTATTGGCTGCATGTTTTACTTGACCTCTTAGGTTTTGATATATATACTGTCACTCAAGGGACAGGCGTTGATAGCTGGCTCAACTCGCTAGCGGGATTGAAACATTAGAACAATAAGGCTCGTCCCGCCTGCCAGCCATCGCGTAATAGCGTCAGCAGAGGTACCTTCCCGCGTAGGACATGCAAGACCGTGCGAGCAATTTTGTGGCGCGGCTGTCCATCCGAACGAAATACCTGTTCCGCGGCTTCGCACAGCAATTCGGGATAGACATTCTGCAAGCGTTCGTTATTGACGAAGCTCGGTGCCCGGCGGAATTTCTTTAAGTCTTTGAGCACAAAATTGGACTCTAGCTGTTTCCGATAGTACGTCATGCTCTCTGCCGAAAAGTCACGTTTGGCATGCGCCAACTGTGCTGTAGCCGCGGCAGCCAGACCGGAAGCGATAGCGAAATTAATCCCTTCCAGAAAGATCCCTGCCGCAAAAACAAAACCTGCTGCATCGCCCACCACCATCATACCAGCCCGTGACAGTTGTGCTAGCGTGTCCCAGCCTCCTTCAGGGATCATATGGGCGGAATACTCCAGGGTAATGCTCCCTCGTACCAGAGGAGCGATGGACGGGTGCTGCTTGAACTGATCGAGCAGGTCGTAGGCTCTGACCTTTTTCTGGGCTAAAGAGGCAATCTGCACTACTATGCCAATGGAAAGCGTATCCCGGTTGGTATAAAGGAAGCCTCCACCTTTTACATCGCCGGAAGCATAGCCAACATATTCGTTGGTCATGCCCTCGTCGTCTTTGAGGTTAAAACGTTCCTCAATCGTATGTGCGTCGAGGCGCAGCACTTCCTTGACTCCCAGCGTCATCTCATCGGCGCGAAACTCATGCTGTAGGCCAGCTTTCTTCGCCAGAAAAGAGTTCGCGCCATCAGCAGCAATGACGATAGGAGCGTAAAGATCGCCGTCCTCGCGTCGGCAATGTACGCCAACGACCCGCTTCCCCTGGTAAATAAGATCATCGACGACAGTGGAGGTGATGAGCAATGCCCCAGCTTCTTCAGCTTTCGAGGCTAGCCAGCGATCAAATTTGGGACGTAAAATAGTAAAGCCGTTGTAGGGCGGCTGACCAAAATGATTGGTGCGAAAATCGAGAGAGACCGCCGATTCTTTGCCCATGAAAGTGATGGCGCGGCGGGTCAGATAGCGTTCAACGGGCGCTTCTTCCCAGAAGTTGGGGAGCAGGTTCTCCAGGAGATCGGGTGCGTAAAAGCCAGCTCCAGAGACATTTTTTGCCCCTGGATACTCACCTCGTTCGATCAATGCCACCTGCAATCCTGCGCGTGCCATTGCCAATGCGGCGCTGCTCCCTGCGGGGCCTGCGCCCACGACAATGGCGTCAAATTGTTGCATTGCCGTAGCCTTGTCCTTTACTTACTTGATATATGTAGCTCGATACTATATACCATATTGTAGCTGACAGGAAGGCAGGAAATCTAGTTGGACAAGTTCAAAGAAAGAGGGGGATTTATGATAGGCACCCCGAAGCCATAGGATAATGGCTTCGGGGTGCCTACAAAATATAGTGCTAGCATAGTAAGCTTACGCGACGCAGATATTACTGCACCACAATGGTTGCCTTCATGGTCGCGTGGAGTTTGCAGTGGTAACTGTAGGTTCCCGCCTTCGTGAAGGTAAAACTGAAAGTACCTCCAGGGGCGAGTGGGCTTGAGCCGAATGCACCATTGTCGGCTGTAACGGTATGGATCGAGGGATCGTCGTTTGTCCAGGTTATCTTCGTACCCACCTTTACTGTGAGAGTTTTTTTGCTGAAGGCAAAACCAACGATAGCGATGTTATTGGCAGGAGTGAGAGGAGCACTGGTGGAAGCGGCTGTGGGAGCGCTGGAAGGAGCAGTACCGGGATTGGTGCTGGGATTCGTATTGGTAGAAGCTGATGTAGCTGTGCTGCCGGGAGTGGTTGCAGACGTACTGCCGGTAGGCGTTGTGGCTCCTGTATCGCCGCAAGCCGCCAGGAGTATGACCAAACCCAAAGTCAGACAGCATACCCAGACTTGTGGGACGGTAAGTAAATAGGTTTTTCGCATTTTTCTTCCTCTTTTACGATGCTACTGTTGACGATAGGGGGAGACATCCCCCTATCAGCAATTACCTCATCTAGTTACGTTATTTAGCGTCTGACTCTGCTCATCTGTTGCTAGCATAGGTAAAAATTCTTACTAGCATCCGATCAGTGTTGCCAGTCGCTTTACTCCTTCCTCAATCTGAGTAGGGGTCAGGGCACAGAAGGGGAGGCGCACAAAGCGTTCACCCAGATGTTGTTGCCCTTCGTCAAGCGGATCGGCAAAGAAGGCTGTGCCATCGGTCAGTGTTAGCCCAGCCGCTTGAGCGCGTGTCAGCAGGTTGGTGCCAGCGAACTGCTCCGGCAATGTGATGCTCACGAAGAAGCCGCCCTCTGGTTCGGCAAACGGGATCTCTGGCAAGTAAGTTTTGAGCGCCTTAATCGTCGCTTGCAGGCGTGGAGCGTATAACTGCCTCAGATTTTCAAGATTAGTAGTGAAGTAGCCGCGCTTATGGAACTCAACAACGGCGGCCTCAGTTGGCAGCGTGGGCATGAGGATAGTTTCCTCTGTCAGACTCGCCAATTGTTTGATCAGGTTGGATGGGCCGATAAGATAGCCAACACGCAGACCGGGGCTGATCAGTTTACTATAAGAGCTGACGGTCAGCACCCGCTCTGGATTGAAGTCGCGGAGCAAAGGAATCGACTCACCATGATAACGCAAGGTGCGGTAGGGAATATCCTCCACGAGCCAGAAGCCGTGACGTTCGGCCAGTGCGACCAGCGCCTGTCTTTTGGTCGCGGAGGTAGTGATACCAGAGGGATTCTGGAAGTCTGGAATGATATACATAAATGCGGGCGTTTTGTGCGCCAACGCTTTTTCTAGTGCGTGCAGATCGATACCATCCTGCTCAAGAGGAATGCCAATAACTTTTGCTCCGCGCCTGCGAAATGTTTTAATGGCCCTATCATAGCTTGGCTGTTCGGTCAAAACCACATCGCCTGGCTTAATCAGGATAGCTGCTAGCATATCCTGTAAATGCAGCGAGCCATTGCCGATCAACACCTGATCGGCAGGTACTGCATATTGCTCACTTAGCATACGGCGGAGCGGAAGATAGCCGCCGTTATGACCATATTGCAGAACAGCCTTGCCATCAGCACTCTCTAAAACTGCTTGTAAACAATCACTAATTAGCTGATTGGGAAGGGCCTCAAGTGCAGGAACTCCTCTTGTAAAAAGAATCTTCTCACTTCCAACCGGACTCTGCATGCAAATGTCTCCTTGCTTTACTTGATATAGTCTAGATGTGGGCGCTGCTTAGATGTGCTCAAGCGGATTATGCCTGATGGGTAAGCACAATTTTTCCCTGCGGCTCACCAGCTGCCAGCAGGCGATGGGCTTCTGCTGCTTTTTCAACAGGTAATGTCTGGGCAATCAGCGGTGAGATCGCTTTTTGTGCGATTAATTGTAGTAACTGGTGCTCATTTTCGGTTGACGTGGTGAGCTGACCGCCGCCAACTACGGTGGTTCGTTTGAGCCTCCACGCTTGCGTGTCAACGGTCGCTTGCTGCCCTCCTAGATTACCGATCAAAATAATGTTTGCATCGGGCGCGCAGGCTTCAAGACTTGTTTGGAGCGTCGAACTCACCAGTTCGATGACGAGATTGACTCCTCCTACATCCTGTAGGGCTTTGGCAATGTTTTGTTGGCGATGATTGATAACGAGATCAGCACCCAACTTACGCAGGAATGCAGCTCGCTCGTCTGAACTGGCTGTGGTTGCGACCCATGCGCCTCTGTGTTTTGCCAGTTGGATAGCCATTGAGCCGACGCCACTGGAGCCAGCCCAGATCAGAACGCGTTCACCCGCTTTGAGGTGTCCAAGATCAAATAGGCCTCCCCAGGCTGTTGATGCCGCAAGACCAGCAGCAGCAGCCTCCTCAAAGGAGACGCCGTCAGGAATGCGCACCAGGTGAGATGCTGGCGCGGCTATCTTGCTGGCGTAGCCCCCGCCTCCCTTAGCTGCCAAAGCTTTTGATGTCAGAACGCGCTCACCCACTCGAAAGCCGTGAGCATCCTGAGCAACCACGCCCGCCGCCTCCAGTCCAGGCGTAAAGGGAAGCTTATTAACCGGGCGGCTGCCGTCGCGCTGAAATAGATCAAGGCGATTCACCGTCGTGGCTTTAACGTTGATTAAAACGTCGTCAGAACCGGGTACGGGGGCGGATACTTCTTGTACCTGGAGAACGTCGGGATCGCCAGTGCGAGCAAATTGTGCTGCTTTCATACGGTATGCTCCTTACTACAATCTTTGCTAGTAACGGTTGTCTCTTGTGCTTTTATTGTAGGCACATCGCTATTGAATTGCAATATGGATTGCTCGCGCGCGAGGAAAAAAGGGAGTGTGATGAGAAGGGCTGCAAGTGCAGGAATAGCCATGCCCCAGGCCACCCCAACGTGTGTGATAAAAGTGCCAATAAGTACTGGAAAGATAATGCCAGCCGCGCCCGCGCTGAGAAGCATCACGCTTGAAACAATATCAAGGGCGTAGACAAAACGGCGCGAAGCGATAGCCATAATGCCTGGAAAAATTGGCCCTAAAAATAGACCCATGAGCAGGCTGGCAGCGAAGTCCAGCCAGAGCAGCCGGGTGAAAATTGCCACAAAAAGCCCGCTGAAGCCACCCCCGATGAAGCTAAGGTAGAGCAGCCAGCTTTCACTCAACAGGGCGTGTTTGAGTATCTGCGCACCAATTAGGCGGCCTGCGGTCAAGCCAAGCCAGAATATCGCAGCAGTCGGAGCCGCTATCACGAGCGAAACGCTTGCACTCTGGCTGGTCGCGGTTGCAATCCAGCCGCTGAAGCCAGTTTCAGCGGCGACATAGAGAAACATTTGCAAGGCCATCAACCAGAGGGCGACATACATGAAGACGCGATGTGGAGGAAGCGCCGAGTGATGCTCCGATGGTTGGCTTGGTCTGACGATAGCGGGGATATGTTGGGGGATCAGCAGAACGAAAGCGATAAGAGCAATAAGAGTCCCTGCAAGAAAGGCCCAGATGGACTCATTGACGAATTTAAGGGCCACTGAAAGCAAGAGAGGGCCAATCAGTGCGCCGAGGCCAAAGGCGCTATGGAGGTTGTTCAACGTTTCGCTCAAAACATCGTGAAACGTCAAGGTCGCGATTACGTTGATGCCCACGTCAACGGCTCCAAACCCGATACCAGCGATGAACTGTGCTGCGAGCAAGAGCGCGAATATGTGCGTCCAGGGGATAATTATCGCAGCGATTCCAATAACGAAGAGGCCAATTATCAAGAGATATTTTGAGTTCATGCGGGTACTTAAAGCGCCAGAAATCATCACTCCTAGAGCGAAACCAAGCGCGTTAGCTGTGAAGATCCATCCAGCAATATCAAGCGAAACATTGGTATGGGCTGCCAGGACTGGTAAAGCTGGTCCAGGCAGCATGGCGATAATACCACAGGAGATATAAATAAGAAAAAGGGTAAAAAGAAGTAAAACATGTCTGGAAGGTGCAGTGCTAGCCATAGAACGTCCTTTTTAGGTGCGGTGCGATGGAAACGATGGCTACGTGGATTGATTTTTGAGCATTTCCGCTGCCAGCGGCAACACCTGGTTCGCATCACCGAGCAAGCCCAGGTCTGCCAGCGCAAAGATTGGAGCAGCACGGTCAGGGTTAATAGCGATTACCGTCTGTGACTCGCTCATGCCGCTGGTATGTTGCGCCGCTCCAGAGATGCCACAGGCGATATAAAGTTTTGGGCGCACAATCTTGCCAGTTGCGCCAATCTGCCGGGCATGTTCGATCCAGCCAAGATCGGTGGCAACACGCGTGGCTCCTACAGCCGCGCTGACTTGATGAGCGAAGGAGGCAAGGGTAGCAAAACCTTCTTGCCCTATACCTCGTCCTCCAGCGATAATGCGCTCAGCTGCATCTAGCTCGACCGCTTCTGGTGATGGAGCCTGGATCGCGATGCGCCGTATACGTTGCTGTTCGCGAGTTGGCGTGAGCTGAGGTGTCATGCGCACTATTGCTACTGTGGAAGTAGTGGGTATTTCTTCTTTCTCTAGTGGTATACCACGCCCACCTGGTGTCAGCGTGGCCAGGGCAGTATTCCCACGCAAGGTCGTGCGAGTCTGAGCGTAGGCGCGTCCTTCATAAAGGACACGGAGAGCAAGCACGGCATCTGGCTGTAAATCAAGACCGACACAACCTGGAACAAAAGGAAGGTGAAGTTGGGCCGCGAGTCTGGGTGCCCAATCACGTCCATTAGGGGTTGCCCCGGTTACTACTAATCTGGGCGAATGCTGTTGTAGCAACTCTGAAAGTGCTGCAACATACCTTTCCGTTGCATAGTATGCCAGTTGTGGATGTTCCAGAAGATAGAGCCGTTGCACGCCTAAGTTCCTCAGAAAGGAAAGATCAGGGAGTTCTGTATCGGGAGCGGTCAGCAAGACGGCACAGCATATGGCTGGCTCTTGCTGGCGTTCTACGATAGCGGCAACTTCTCCAAGCAGTTCGCCGCTCTGCTCATGAAGCCTGCCCTCATTCTGTTCTAGCACTGCCCAGATTTCGCTCATAAAAAAACAACCTCATGTGAAAAATACATTATTCTTCGTCAATCATACCACAAGGTGCTTCGGCCTCGGCAGAAGTCAAAAGAGAGCTATCAGGAGTAAAAAAGGGAGCGGGGGGGAGTTTTAGCATGGTTGAGAGAGCGGCTCGCAAACGAGCCGCTCTCTCAGCAAGGCAGAATAGGCTAATCAAAAGCTTTTCGCGCTCACTGAAGCGGTGTGATTAAGATGCTGATTTGTCAATAGTAGAGAGCAGCTCTTTCGCTTCTAACTCGCTTTGTGCTACGCTGACATTGAGAATAAGGGCCTGGAGTTGCTCAGGATGGTTAAACGACTTCCCTTGTTGCTCTGCTAATGGTACGAGCGCAGGGAAGCGAGCTTGAACAAAGGCAAGCAGGATCTGGCGGAGTCGCTCCACCTCCTGCTTCGTCGCTTCCTGTATGCCCTGTTGCATACCTTGCAGCATGCCCTGTTGCATACCTTGCAGACGCCCTTGCTCAAGACCTTGCTGTATACCTTGTTCAAGACCTTGTTCCAGGGCCTTTTCCCGCAGTTCTTGGAAAGCCCAGGAATCTTCCAGGATATCTTCGATCATGCGAAACCTCCTTCTCAACCAATCTCGGTCATCCGTCTCTTCAAAAGCTAAGGCCGCCAATCCATAGGCGAGAGAGAGCAGCTCCCTCTGGGGTTGCTCCCCAGGCGGGCATAATCCGCGAATCACGTCTTCGACGACCTCCCGGCGCTTGCCCTCGCGCGTGAGAGGCAGCAGGGGGAGCAATCCCGGCAAAGCGAGCCGCGTGAGGGCATCGGTGGGCAGCTCCCAGAGCTTGATGACGCCAAAGAGAAAGCGATGGACGTGTTGTCCATCATGCAAGCTCAAACGATAGGGTGACTCGGCAATTTTGCCATCTTTCTTCAAGTAGAGCACAAACGAATAGACAGGACAATCAAATTTACAGGTTGCTAAAACATTATACTCCCACAGACGGCGAGCCATCAGCGGGTCGCTCCGCCGTTGGAACTCCAAATGCAACAAGAACGGTTCATCATCAAGCCGGATCTGGTAGAGCAGATCGGCATCGACGTTGCGATGTGGCAAATGAGGAGAGAGTTCACGCTCGAAGAGGGCTCCGCCCAAGAGCCAGGAGACAAAATCTTGTGGAGCTTCATTGACCAACCGTTTCAACTTTCCATCCCAGGAACCAGCCACACGCATCCTCCCACATGTTTTTCTGTTTCTACTGTAACACAGATACAACGCATTGTCGAGTCCTGCTGAATTGAACTTTGAGGCGTTTAGACATATTCGGCCCAGAACTCTTGCAATTAGAACATATGTTTTATATAATGGGCACAGGCAAAAAAGAATACTTTTGTAGAGGCTGTTTACGTATGTTGCTGAAAACAGAGAGACTAGAATTTGAGGCTTATGAAACTCAAAACACATCTTGCGATCATCTCCGTCCTGGTGATAGACCAGGACGAGGCCCTGCGCTTTTATACGGAGAAATTGGGGCTTGAAAAACGATCTGATATCAGCTTTGGGCCGGGATTGCGTCTGCTAACAGTAGCGTCGAAAGGCCAGAAGAAGCCGGAAATTGCTCTGGCCAAACCCGATGTGATGTTGCATGGTCAGGAACATATACAGGAATTGATGGGGCAGATCGGTCAGGGGCTTCCCTGGGTGTTCGATACCGATGATTGCTATAAAACGTATGAGCGGTTACTTGCGCGTGGCATCAAGTTTGTCAGTGGTCCTACGAAACAGCTCTATGGAGTGGAGGCCGTTTTTGAAGATCCTTACGGCAATACCTTTTCCTTGCTGGAACCGTCCCCAGAAGCCCGCTCAATCGTAGAGAGTCGTCGAGTAGGAACGGCTGCATAAGGTAATCGTCGCATCTTGTTGTGCTGTAGAGTGAGGCGTTTGTTTGTTTTTCTGGCGTCGCTTGTTCGTTGTATGGTTAGGAAGTAGGATGGTATGTTAGAGGTAAAAGGTAGGCAGTCAGAGCTTGAAATGCTGCGTCTTGGGACTCAAGAGGCCCATTTCTTGGCTGTCGAGCGAGTTGTGCGGGTGCTAAGATCCCAATTACAGGATGTGGTTTCTCTGGAAGATATGGCTGATATTGCCTGCCTGAGTCCATATTATTTCAGCCGGGTATTTCACAACATCATTGGTATTCCCCCCGGCGAGTTTCTCGCTACTCTGCGGCTGGATTTAGCTAAACGTCTGCTCCTGACAACGTCGCTGAGCGTAACCGATATTTGTTTTGAGGTCGGTTACAACAGCCTGGGCTCGTTTACGACCCGTTTTACGCAGCTGGTCGGGTTGTCTCCGCGTCAACTGCGCCATCGTGCGAAGAATGTTCCTCTCCCATTTTTTACCGCTGAACGTCGTATTGATACAGGTATGTCGCCTGTTATTCCTGGGTCTGTTAGTCTGACCGGGCGAGTTGATGCAACTGACGTATTCAACGCCCTCATTTTCATCGGACTCTTCCCAAAGCCCATTCCGCAAGGGCGGCCTGTGCGCTGTACGATGCTTTTAGCTCCTGGTTCCTATG
>DASTZT010000172.1:0-8680 GCA_035764225.1 Ktedonobacteraceae bacterium | reverse complement strand
GCACTCCTGTCAACCCCCTTGAGAGACCAATTTGCGACTTTTGACATTTTTCTCTTACTATCCACGAGCGAAGCTTTTACTGGCTTCTTACGAAAGTCTTCCTTTAAACATTACTTCCTTTGCAATACTTTTCCCTTTGCTCAATGTCCTTCTGCTGAAAGATCAGTTTGGCAGCGAAACGTAAACTCATCCTTTGCGCTCAACAACATCAGGTCCGTTCTGGAGCGGCTTGACTCCCCGATGCTGTTATCTATGGAGCATGGCGAATCTTGATTATTACTTTCTGGTAATGCTATATTACATAACGTGGCACATAGCAATGTATGCACCAGATCAGGTATCTCCTCACACTTGTGGAAGGTGGAACCTGGAGGAAAAGCGGGCTATTGGATTGCTCGTATTGCCAGGTTCTCAACCCAGGGGATACGACACAATGGACTCATGCGAGGAAACTCATGACTGAAATAGCGCGCGGATTACGTGACGTAATCCTGACTGAAACACGGCTGTCAATGATTGATGGCCTGGCAGGGAAGTTAATTATTGCAGGCTTTCCCCTTGAGGAGCTTGCGCCGAAAGCAACCGCAGAAGAAGTCATCTACCTACTCTGGAATGACCACCTTCCTAATAAAGAGGAACTGGATACCTTCAGGAAAAGTTTGATCGCGCATCGAGAATTACCAGAAACAACCATTACTGTGCTCCGTGCTGCCGCTCAGCGTAATTTGCCGATTATGGATGCTTTGCGTATGGGCGTTGACACATTAAGTCTGGTCGATCCAGAGTTTGATAATACCTCGCAGGAAGCGAATATGCGACGCGCGGTCAGACTTTTAGCACCTTTCCCCACCATTGTTGCTGCCTACTGGCGATTGATCCACAATCAAGAGCCGATTGCCCCCAATCCTGATTTGTACCATGCCGCCAACTTTCTCTATATGTTAGATGGCGAAGAACCCCATGCAGCTGCTGTACGAGGATTGGAGACGTACCTTAATACCGTGATCGATCATGGTATGAATAACTCGACTTTTACCGCTCGCGTGATTGCCAGTACCCGCTCAGATATGATCTCGGCTGTCGTGGGTGCTATTGGTTCGCTCAAAGGTCCGTTACATGGTGGCGCTCCTGGTCCGGCGATGGATATGGTTTTTGAGATCCGCGACAATGCCGCCAGATCCGGGAAGAGTATCGAAGCAGAAGCTTCAACCTGGACACGGGCGAAACTCGCTGCTAAAGGACGCTTAATGGGGTTTGGACATCGCGTGTACCGAGTTCGCGATCCCCGCGCCGATGTGCTGGGAGCGGCTGCCGAATTGTTGTTTGCCCGCACCGGCGATATGCAGTTCTATGCCGACGCTCGCGCTGTGGAGGATGTGATTTTGAGAGAACTGGAAGCGTATAAGCCCGGCAATAGCATCAAGACGAACGTGGAATTTTACACGGCTTTAGTTCTGCATGGCATTGGCCTGGATTCAAAGATTTTCTCCTCCGTGTTTGCTATCTCCCGCGTCGGTGGCTGGCTTGCCCATATCCTTGAGCAGTATGCTGAAGACGAATTGATCCGTCCTTCAACCGAGTATAGCGGTGATTACGACCGGAAATGGGTTCCGCTGGAACAACGAGCATAAGTTTATATGCTTGCATACAAGCATAAAATGAAGTGCTTAACTGGCGAGCGTGCATAGAGGTTGCGTACGCTCGCCAGCGTGGTTTAAATCGCTGCAAAAGCTCTTGCTGGCAATTTGTGTGCTTTGTTCTTGTAACCTGATATAATAAATGTAGCGACATTGCTACGTTACTTTTTGGAGTCAACTGCTTTTTTGAGAGGATAGACAGATGGCTGCTCAACGCCTGGAGCGGTCGGTGCATGCGTCAGCCGGGACCGTGATATGTGTTGTCTGTGAGGCAGTGTATACCCCCTCTCCGTCGTATGAGCATCTGCTACAGGCCCCTGCTGTGGCGCTAGAGTCGGCTTTTATGGGGATGTGCCACTTTTGTTTTCGTTGCAGACGGCCTGCCTGCCCCGCCTGTTGGGATGATGTTCATGGTGTCTGTGGGGCGTGTTCTCTGGAAACCAGCTTACCTTTCCGCTCGGTTTCGCCGCCGCTCAATGGCGCTCTGTTGTCTCCTTCCAGACAAGCTCAGGCTGTACGAGCAAAGCCTGATTCGCTTCCCCTTGTTTGTGTGCGGCCTGGCCGCTTTCAGAAGACAACATCTGCTTCTGCTGGTCGATTTGCTCCTGATTCTCTTGAAAGTGGGAACAAATCACGCGTTGCGGGCGGGAGGCGCAAAGCTAGAGCCGCCGGTGATAGTGGCAGGTTTTCGGGGCAATCTGAGGCAGACGAGCTGATAGATGAGATTCCAACGCAGGTGTCTGGAGCTGTCAAACCTGTTCATCCGGCCTCTCCCTTTGATATCGATGTGATTGAAACACGTCCTCAGGGACGGAAACGATTGGCCGTGTGGAATGAGCAGGTATTGACTTTCTTTGTATCGCTGGTTGTGGTTACGGTTGTACTGATGATTATGCTTGCAGTACTTTCGGACAAGGCCAATGCGATGATTGCTGGAACCTTGCATGTTGACATTCGAGCCGAAATAGAGTATCTCTGGCGACTGATTGGACGCCATTAATTGCAAGGGGTTATTATGGAGTGGGATATCGTGGTTGATGGCTATAATGTAATCAAGAATAATCTGATGTTCCGCGCTCTAGAGCAGAATAACCTTGCGCAAGCTCGTGATCTCCTCGTGCGACAGCTGAAGAATCGGTATCGCCATACCTCTCATCGCGTTACAGTTGTCTTTGATGGCAGCGAAGCAAAGGAGCAGGTGAGTCATGATGACCATATTCGCATTATCTATTCCCGGCATGGGGAGACGGCTGATAGCGTGATTGTGCGCTTAGTTGCTGAAGCTCGTGAGGCGGGCCGTCAGGTAGAAATGTATAGCGATGATGAGGAAGTACGTGCCAATGTCGCTGCCCAAAAAGGTGAGGTGCAGACAACTACACGGCTGACAGCTCAGCTAAACGCAGCTCCTCGCGATGTAGCTCAACGCTCTTTTCACCGTCAAGCTATGCGCCGCTTGTATGGTATTGATCCGTCGTATAAGCCTGATGACGAGCGAGATCCTCCGCCTCGTCATACGCAGCGCAGACGAAAGGGCAAATCGTCGCGTCACCATTCATAAAAAAGCTCTGGATACGCTTTTCAACAGGCTACCCAGAGCTTTTTGTCTTGCCTGTTATATCAAATCCGTTTAAATGATGATTATTTGGGGACAATTCGCTAGATCGCGACGTACCCCAAACCCCGCCAGGGGAGACCTCTGGACCCCCTTTGGATCACTTTTCACTCGGATTTGATATTACTTACGGCTAACGGACGGCACTTCCTCTGCCTTTTTATCTGCTTCTACCGGCTGAGCAGGTGTAGCAGCTGGAGCACTGGTTGATGGCTGTTTGCTGAAACGCGTGCGCAGTACGTAGGTGAACGCTTCAATCACGATTTTACGTGACATTTTGGATTTGCCTACGCGACGATCCATAAAAGTGATAGGGATTTCGGCAATCTTGAAGCCCTGACACATTACACGATAGGCCAGTTCTACTTGAAAAGCATAGCCCTGCGATTGGATGGTATCGAGGTCGATACGCTGCAATACTTCACGACGGTAACAACGATATCCGGCTGTGCAATCGTGTACCGGAATACCGAGCATGAAACGTGCGAAGATGTTGCCACAACCGCTGATAACGCGGCGGATTGGTGCCCAGTTGGGAGTGCCTCCCCCCTGGATATAACGCGAACCAATCACCAGGTCAGCTTGCTCTATCGCTTGTAAAAAATTGGGAAGATAGCGTGGGTCGTGTGAGAAGTCTGCGTCCATCTCGAAGGCGGCATCATAGTCGTGTGCGATAGCGTATTTGAAGCCTGCGATATAAGCTGTGCCTAACCCAAGTTTGCCTTCGCGGTGCAAAACATGAACTCGTGAATCTTCTTCGTGAATGCGGTCGGCGAGTTGTCCGGTGCCATCTGGTGAGTTATCATCGACGATTAAGATGTGGGTTTGGGGCACGTAAGAGAAGATCTCCTGCAGTAATGGTTGGAGGTTCTCCACTTCATTATACGTTGGAATAATAATCAGTGTCTTCATACGATTTTTTCTCCCATACTTACCGATGTTGATGGAGTTCGAGAATCGACTATATGTCCATCTGACGGCAAGATGTTTGTGTGTTTTTGATCCCTCTCCTCCCAACTACTTTCCTGTTTGCCTGAGATACCAACACGTTGGGTTGTGCGATAGAGCAGGAGTGCCCCTGCCCCAACCAGCAAACCAAACCAGAGCGTGCAGAAACGAATCAGCAATGTGGCTGCACTGCCAAGACTGGCAGAAGTTGATACCAGCAGATGGGTAAGCCCTAGCATACTCCCATCGGCAGTTCCCAGCCCCCCAGGAAGGCCAGAAGCGGAACCGATCAGCGATGATATGGCTAAAATAAACGTTGCTTTCATAAAAAGGTCAACGCTGGCAGGCACTCCCAGTCCGGTATAGACGAAATACAATGCCCCACACTCTCCCATCCATGAGATAAGGCCCAGAGAAATTGCTAGCAAGAGCGGTCGCCATTGGAGGAGCGAATAAGAGCTCTCATAGAAGGTACGTAGCCAATGCGCGATTCGTGACACTAGAGGCAACTGCTCACCAGCACGTAATAAAGCGAGAGAGAGCGTGCGATTTTGAATAATTGTGATAGCTGTCAGAGCGACAATCAGTAGCGCCAGGAGCCAGCCCCAGCCAAAACGGTAGAGCACAAGCCCGACGGTTGATAGGCCAAGCATGGCCATACCATCAGTGAGCCGCTCTGCTACGATAATCGGCGATGTTCGGCTGATCGCTACTCCGGTCGAACGTTTGAGCAAGTACGATTTCAGCAGCTCTCCTATCTTGCCGGGCGTAATCGCCATCGAGAGGCCGGAGAGGAAAATCAGCAGACTGCTCTTTCCAGGCAGCTTAATGTTGAGACGTTGCAAATAATATTGCCATTTGACGAAACGTCCCAGATAGTTGAAAAGGGTCAGGCCCAGGATAATCGGCAGATATTCCCAACGAAAATGTGCTAGCGTTACAACCATCCGTGGTAGATCACCGTAGAGTGCGATAGCAGTCATGACAATGAACGCTAGTATCAGCGAAAATATAATGCCAGTTCGTATTTTACGGTCAAACAAATAGCGGCTCCAATGCTATGGTAATATATAAAGCACTGTAATAATTAAAACGGCACATAGTAAGACGGTTCCAAGCATATGGCGGTCACGTAACAGTACCTCCTCAGGGCTACCACCTTCCATTTGCATATAAACCAGATAGAGGTAACGAAACATACCATAGAGCACCAGCGGAATAGTGACAATCAGGCGATGGTTCCCCGTCGGTCCCTGGATGGTATAGAGGCTGTAAGACATCAAGGTACCTGCGACGACAATGGTAATCATCTGGTCAAGCATAGGAATACTATACTCTTTGAGGATGCGGCGGTGATGAGCTGCGTCTTCCTGGAGCAGGATCAGTTCGTGGCGTCGCTTACTCAGGGCCAGGAAAAGGGAGAGAAAAGTCGTAACCAGGTAGAGCCAGGGAGAGATAGAGACAGGGATAACCACTGCTCCTGCCAGAATACGTAGAACAAAACCACTGGCGATGATGAAAACGTCTATTAACACAACATGCTTCAAATAGAAGCTGTAGAGTACCATCATGACTAGATAAATGATAATAGTCGAGGTGAAGAGGATGTTGGTTCCTCCCAGAGAGGCGTATATATCATCGTGTGGCTGCATGGGCATCGTGAAAAGTGCAACTGATAATCCTGCACAAGCCAGAAGCAGCAGCCCTATTAAGACGATTGCCCATGATATCGGCAGGCGTCCAGATGCCAGGGGACGCAAGCGTTTTGTGGGGTGCTGTCGGTCTTTTTCCAGGTCAAGTAAATCATTGAGCAAATAAATACTGCTAGAGGCAAAACAAAAAGTGATAAATGCCAGCAGTGCCCGTTCAAGGGACGGTAGATCGAAAAGTTGTTGGGCAAATACAAGCCCGATAAAAACCGCGAAATTTTTTGTCCACTGTTTGGGACGTAGCGCGCCTATCAATGCCCGTAATCGAGCTTTTGTTCCCATCTGCGGAGGTACAGTGACAGGGATATTGTGGGAGTCCTGCGCTCTTTTTTCTGCTGCTTGCTGATCTTTGTGTGCTGTAACAGCTTTTTCCAACAATATTTCCTTCAATTAAAAACAAAAACATAATCCCTGATTACCTGGAACGTATCTCCCTGATTGTAGGTAACAGAGATGCCGAAAGTTTGGTTCAGGTATGGGTGAGTAGATATATCGCTAGTATATACGCCGTTTTAAATCGGCCATGCGGTGAAGGGTAATACGATGTTTATCGGTGCTAATAAACTGCTTGTCCGTGAAATAGCCCAGAACTTTGTTGACACTCTCGCGCGACGCACCGACCATTGAGGCCAGTTCTTGCTGGGTCAGGCGCACATCAATGCGAATGCCATCCTCGACCTTAATGCCATGCATATCAGCCAGGTCCAGCAGCTTCTTGGCAACTCGCCCGTACACATCCAGGAAAATCAGATCCTCAACCTGTTGATCGGTCCGACGCAAACGTTGCGAAAGAATTTCCAATACCTGGATGGCGATCTTGGGAGTTTTCATGATGGCTTTATGGAAGTCGCTGCGCTGAAGCGTGTAGCATTCCACCTTTTCTAAGGCGATGGCATCAGCGGATCGTGGCAGTCCATCAAGGAGCGCAAGCTCGCCGAAGTATTCTCCTTTGCCGAAAACCACCAGAGATATTTCCTGCCCATCGGGACTAATCAGACATATTTTGACTTTGCCTTCTTTAATAATGTAGAGCACCTGCCCAGGATCGTCGCGGTGAAAGATGACTTCGCCAGAGCGGAATGTGCGTCGTCGCACGATGCCCCCCAGTTCGTGGATATCCTCATCGCTCAGGCTGGCAAAAATATCCACTTGCTTGAGATAGGAAGTATAGTTTTCTGCCTCCATAATCTATTCCTTTTCAGATCTATGAACTTTTTCTGCCTGGATGTTCTGCTTCAGTGCAGCCATCATAGCATAACAATTCTTGAGATGCAACGTGAGATGGCATGAACTGGCGCGTTTCGATTGTTTGATCGATAGAGCTGATTTGGTCTCTCTTTCTGGCGCGAGAATAGACGCTTGTGGGTGTGGTCATCCCCCTCACAGTGTGCTATAATATCTGAGTGCCAGGGTCGGAATTAAGGTTTTTATTTCGAACTGTTTACTATCACAAAAAGGAGTGTAGCGCACCAATAATTCTCGCGCTACTGATGAGGATACGATACATGACGGAGACGATTACAGCAGACATGGTTATTCATGATGTGGTGACCAGGTATCCTGCAACGGTGAAGGTGTTTCATGGGCATGGCCTTCCCTGTACGGCTTGTGCTGTCGGCTCTCGCGAAAGTGTGGCGGGTGGAGCTCGTACACATCGCTTCCCCCCAGAGAAGCTCGAACAACTGCTCAAAGATTTGAACGCTGCCGTTAATGGCGAGCCGATATCGGTTGCGCCCAAGAAGGCCCCCGTTGGACGAGGCATCCCCCTTTCGATGGCTGCTGGCGCTCCTGATCGCAAGATTAAACAGGTGATTGCGATTATGAGCGGTAAGGGTGGCGTTGGCAAGTCGCTGGTAACGGGCCTGCTTGCCGTATCGCTGCGTCGCCAGGGTCAGCGCGTTGGGATTCTGGATGGCGATATCACCGGTCCCAGTATTGCTCGCATGTTTGGCACAAAGGGTCAGCCCACCAAGTCCGCCAATGATGGCATTGAGCCGCTCACCAGTAAGAATGGCATCAGGGTGATGTCGATGAATATGTTTCTTGAAAAAGAGAGTGATCCTGTGGTATGGCGTGGCCCAATGATCTCCAGTGCGATCAAGCAATTCTATAGCGATGTTGATTGGGGGCCGCTGGATTTTCTGCTGGTAGACCTGCCTCCTGGAACTTCTGATGCTCCTATGACGGTCATGCAGTCGCTGCCGCTGGATGGCATTGTGATTGTCTCATCGCCGCAAATGCTTGCGACGATGATCGTGATGAAGTGTGTCAATATGGTTCGTCAGCTCAAAGGGGTCATCGTGGGCGTGGTAGAGAATATGTCCTACTTCCAAACACCTGATGGCGAGCGTTATGAAATCTTTGGTCCCAGTAATGGAACCGAGCTGGTGGCTTTGACAGGAGCTCCGTTGCTTGGGCATTTGCCGATTGATCCTGCCCTGACATCGCTTTGTGATGCCGGACGAGTTGAAGAATATTATGCTGAAGCATACGAGGAATTGGCCGCGAATTTTATTAATACGCTGAAGATCAAGCGGTAGAAACCACTTATGAGAAAGAATAACGGGGGACCATCCAAGTGGATGGTCCCCTTTCGATGGAACGCTATCCCTGATGCTCCTTCCGATTAGGAAGTGGGAGCATAGGGGCGCATCATCTCATTGTCCTCGTGGTCCAGGATGTGGCAGTGCCAGACATAGCCAGGACCTTTGGTCGGGTCGAAGGCGAACTTGTTCTGGCCAGGAGCCACGCCACTGACCGGAACCTCGGTAGGC
>DASTZT010000171.1:0-14648 GCA_035764225.1 Ktedonobacteraceae bacterium | reverse complement strand
GAGATAGGGCAAGCGCAAGGCCCCCGCCGCCAGGCCGCGCCGCCCCTTGCCCCTACCCCGATTCCCGCTAATTCGATGATTATAGAGGTCAAGAACCTCAAAAAAAACTATGGTTTGAAACCTGTGCTGCGAGGGATTGATCTGGAATTGCGTCAGAGTGAGCGGCTGGCTCTGCTAGGGGCGAATGGCGCGGGCAAAACTACTCTGCTACGTATTTTGGCGGCTTTGACGAAACCTGACGCGGGTACGGTCACTATCGCGGGTCTGGATGTCGTTCAGGATGCGCAGCAGGTACGGCGTCTGGTAGGCTTTGTGGCGCATCAGTCCTATCTCTATGAAGAGTTGACGGCGTTAGAGAATCTGCTCTTCTTTGGGCGTATGTATATGGTAGAGCATGCGCGGGAGCGAGCACAGGAACTGTTGCAGCGCGTGGGGCTGGAGAAGCGCATGCAAGAGCGGGTCAGCACGCTCTCGCGTGGGCAGGTACAGCGTCTGGCGTGGGCGCGGGCGTTGTTGCACTCGCCGAGCTTGCTCTTGCTTGACGAGCCGGATACTGGGCTCGATCAGGCAGGCAACGAGCTGATAGACGCGCTGCTGTTAGAGCACAATGCGCAGGGAGGCTCCATCGTTTTTACTACTCATCACCTGGAACGAGCATTGCAATTTAGTGATCGCGTTGTGGTGCTGGGGAATCGGCGGATAGCTTATCAGCAGGCAACGGAGGCCCTGGAGCTGGCAGAGTTGCAACGCGTGTGCAGGGAGGTGGCGCAATGAGTATGGCACGGGTCTTTTTTGAGCAGGTGGGAGCGATGCTGTGGAAGGATGTCCGCTATGAGCTACGCAGCAAACAGACCTGGATGGGAATGGGATTGTTTGCGCTGCTCGTACTTGTCATTTTTAATTTTACTTTTGATCTGCGCGTTGATAACAAAGCCGCCGTCGCTCCCGGAGCATTGTGGATCGCCTTCATTTTTGCTAGCTTGCTGGGATTGGGGCGAACGATTGCTGCTGAGAGGGAACATGGTTCGCTGGATCGGTTGTTGCTCTGCCCGGTTGATCGCAAAGCTATCTACCTTGCGAAACTGCTAGGCAATCTGCTCTTTATTGGCGTGGTGGAAATAGTGGCTCTGCCCGTTTTTGCGGCGCTATTTAATGTACCACTTTTTGTTGGCGGTCTGATCCCAATCGTCTTGCTTGGCACTATCGGTATTGCCACAGTTGGGACGCTTTTTTCTGCGATGGCGGCAGCGACGCGAGCACGAGAGCTGTTGTTGCCCATCCTGGTTTTTCCGTTGATCGTGCCCATCGTCATCAGTGCAGTGCGAGCCACAGAATCGTTGATGACGCCAGCGGTACACGAGCCGCCCTGGCTCAGCTTGATGATCGCCTTTGACATTATTTTCTTGAGCATTTCTATGCTCCTGTTCCAATATGTAATTGAGGAATAATTCACCTGGGGCAGGGCAGGGACAGAGCACCTGCCCCTACAGAAAGGGAGACATATAAGTCTCTTTGAGGAGTAGACATATGGCCTTAGCAAATCAGGAGACGCGCACGGAACTTCAGCGTCCGGCAGGCACGAAGGGCGCACGAACAGGGAAACTGCCGTTTGCTTCCCTGAGCCTGGGTGCGCTCTCTTTCATCGGTATGATGCTATCGATAGGCATGATTTTCTTATACGCGCCGACCGATGCCATTGAGGGGCCGCCGCAGCGCATTTTCTATTTCCATGTCCCGATGGCATGGATTGGTATGCTCGCCTTTGTCATCACGACCATTGGCGGCATTGGCTACATCGTCAGCAAAAATGAACGCTGGGATTGGATGGCCCGCGCATCGGCTGAAGTCGGAGCCGTTTTTCTCACCCTGGCCTTAATCTTAGGCTCTATCTGGGCGCGTACAACCTGGGGGACGTGGTGGACCTGGGACCCCAAGCTAACGGCTACCTTGATCCTGTGGTTTATGTTCATCGGCTACCTGATGTTACGCAGCTATATGGGGCGGAGCAGGAACAGTGCCTATGCGGGGGCTGTGCTGGCTATCGTTGGGGTCTTTGACGTGCCCATCATCTATCTATCGGTCCAATGGTGGCGGGGGCAGCATCCAACGGCGGAAGTAGGTGTACCCCAGGCCGCTTTGCCGCCAGAGGTTGTGCTGACATTGATGGTGGCACTGGTGAGCTTCACATTGTTGTATGGTTTCCTGATGGTGCAACTCTACCAGTTAGAGAAGATGCAGACCCTGGCTCAACGCCTGCGCGCCATCGTTGAATAGCAGAGGAGATTCTGATGCAAGGAGCTGGCTATCTTATCGCCGCCTATGCCATTGCGTGGGTGGGGCTGTTTATCTATCTGGCCTTTATCATGATGCGCGTTCGTGGAGTGCGCACCGAACTGGCAGCCGTCGAAGAGCTAGTACGTGAGCAGCAGGAAAAGGGGTAAATATGGACGTACGAGAGAATCTATCAGATAGCCTCACCGTTGCAAACGAGCAGCGAGTGGAAACACGCAAGGGCTTGACGATGCTGGCACGTATTCTGATCCTGGTCGCTGGAGATGCGGTCGTGTTCCTCATCTTCTCCGCGATTGGGCGTCGTTCTCACAATGAGGCGGCTGGCCTTGATGCTCTCTGGCAGATCGCGTTAACCGCTGCGCCGTTTGCGCTTGGGTGGTTCCTGGTCTCTCCTTTTGTGGGCGCATTCCGGCGTGCTCTGGAGATACGACCGCGCAAGATGATAACGCGAACCGCTCTGGCGTGGCTCGCGGCCTGGCCTGTTGGGCTGCTTGTACGAGGTATTGTGGAGCAAAAGGTTCCGCCGCTTTCTTTCGCGCTCGTAACGTTGATCTCCAATATGATCTTGCTCGTGCTCTGGCGCGGGCTGCTGTCGTTTGGCTTGAGCAGGCTAAAACGTTCATAAACGAATTAGCTGTGCCTTGCGCCTGCCCTGCAACAATCAGCTACAAACAGCGAGAAACAGGGCAAGCGCGAGGCCCCCACCCAATCCCCTCGCCGCCCCTTGCCCCTACGGTTTCGACAGGCAGCATCCTCTCCTCAATTCTATATTCCAGCATAAATTATTGTTTATGCAACTCTGATGAGGTTTTTGCGTACAATCACTGATAGCAACTTTCAAGTAGTATAGAGTCAGATATACTATTACTTGCGATAACGCGATCATAGGGTTTTCCTTTTAATAATAGGGTTGTCTGGGCAATAGATGCGTATTGAGGAGAGCATACGATGAATCATCAAGAATCTTCATTTATGGAACCCGAACGCCGCGTTTACGAGGCGCGCAATATCAATACTGATCCACGCGAGCAGAGACAGCAATATCAGTCCGAAAATCCACAGATGTATGGTGGGTCTGGTCAGCAGCAGCAAATGGGGGAGAAACCACGTACATCACGCGAGCGCCGACCGCGTCGCGGTTGGATTTTCCTGCTCGTGGTGCTATTGCTGATCGTGCTGGTTGCTGGTGGTGTCGTGAGCCTGGCCAGTTCTTTTGTTTCCTCCCTGAGTTCCACAGGGACGCATAGTTTTTCCGGCATCGCTCATCCCAAATTGGTGATCCAGGATGACAGCGGGACTATTCATGTTCATACAGGAGGAAGCGGCGATGCTGTGACCGTTTCTGAGACAAAATTTGTAAGAGGTATAGGCCCATTAAGCCTGGATGGTATGCATGTGGACTATACTAAGAATGGTAATACAATTAGTATCGTGGCTCAAAGCGGAAACGGTGCCCTCTTCTTTGGTTCACGAGATATTGATCTGGATATCACAGTTCCCACAGTCTCTGATCTGAGCATTCACAATGGGTCAGGTCAAGTCGAGGTTGATGATATCAATGGTTCGGTGGTAGCAAAAACGGGGAGTGGTTCGATCAACGCCAGTAATCTTAACGGGCCAGTAACGCTAGAAACGGGGAGTGGTTCGATTAACGCCAGTGGCATTAATGGTCAGGCAATAATAACAACAGGGAGTGGCTCGATTGAGGTTACAGACGCAAAACTGAGCGGACAATCTGTAGTGAAAACGGATAGCGGCCCCATCAAATTTAGCGGTTCGATTGATCCGGCTGGAAGCTACCAGTTTGAGACGGGAAGCGGTTCGATTGATGCCACATTGCCGACATCTTCAGCTTTCAAGCTGAATGCCTCAACCGGTTCAGGCGACGTTACTAACGATTTTGGCAGTACTGCTGTAGGCAACGATCCACGGGCAGCCCTGCGAATGCAAACGGGGAGCGGTTCAATCTCCTTACATAAGGGGCAATGATCTTAGTAAACTGAAAATACCTTTGATAAGTGATAGAGCAAGAGACCTGACTGGGAAATTGATCCGGTCAGGTCTTTTTCTCTCTCCCCCCATTATGGTAATACCTACCGCGCCAATCTACGCCAGAGCGGGTAAGGATGCGCCAGGCCGATTCAGCCAGAATGCCCTCAAAAATAATCCCTGCTAGAGGGTGGAAGAGGGAGTAGATCCACGGCACGCAAAGCTGTTTGTTGAGCCAGGTGCGGTAAGCCAGCAACGACGATAATTCCAGGGTCGCCGCAGTTTGCGCTTCAGCCGCACTAATGCCCGCTTTCCGTCTCTTTCTTGTCATATAAGCGAGCAAGGGGAGGAGAAATGGCACAACCGAGACCATAGGGAGTCCGATCAATTGCAGCACGAAAAAGGCAATGCCACCACGATTGCCCAGATAGGCATTTTTGCGCCAGCCGCGCCATATATCCTTGAAGCCATGATACATATGGACCGAGACCAGTCCCCGCCCATCAACAAAACGCAGTTTGTAGCCATGCTCTTTGATGAGGCGTGCCAGGTCGCGATCATCCAGCAACGTGCCTTTTAATTCTGGACGAGCGTAACCACCTAATCTAGTATAGACCGTCCGCTTGATTAAAATATACTGACCATTAGCGATAGCCACTTTGCTGCGCGAATCATTGACCAGCTTTGGAGGGTAGAGCATGCTGATCCCTAGAAAGGCCATTGGCATCAAGACTTTATCCCAAAATGTCGGCAATTCCTGCGTCGAGCCAAGCGTTAGCAGGTCGGCTCGCTCGTGGATTGCCTGTGTTAGTGACGAACGCAGTGCGTTGGGAGCATGCCATGTATCCGCGTCGGTGAACAGTAACCACTCGCCCCGTGCTTCCTGGCAGCCCATATGGAGCGCGTGCGGCTTGCCCGCCCAGCCCTCAGGCAAATCTCGCAGCCGCAAAACCCATAAACGGTTGCCATGAGGATGAGTAGCCACCAGCTCATCAAGAATCTCACCAGTGCGGTCTGTCGATTCGTCATCAACCACAATCACCTCATAATTGGCATAATCCTGCTCTAACAGCGATTGTACACAGCGACGAATATTCTGCTCTTCATTACGTGCAGGAACGATAATCGAGGCCAGGGGAGTTACTTGCGATGATATGGGAGAAGTTGTATTTTCGGGGGAAAGTATGGTTACGCGATCATCTTTTTTAGGCATAGTGCGCCGCCATATCGTGATATAAAAGCCAACGACTCCTATAACATGAGACCAGAGGAGGATATGTGCCCAGGATTGCCACCAGGATTGTTTACTCATCAGTCATACTACTCTTTTTTCAGCGTGTATTTCTCCATATTATAGCATAAAAGTAAATCTGGCCCATCATCTTCTGATATCATGGATGAGATTTTGTGGATAAGGATGGGGCTGTGTAACGCAGAAGCGAAAGACTAGAAGGTACAAAAGTAACAGAAAGCTGATAAGAGAGGCATCTTTTTGCCGATTGTATCGTCTGATAATATGAAGATGTAGCGATATAATATTGCGAGCGTGGCGCTGCTGGTGTACAATCTTCGCAGAAGTAATCTTACTGTTTCCCCTTGACGCCAGGACCATCGGATTGATAAAGCAGGAATACGAGAGAACGTAATAGCATATGCAACAACGAAGAGTAGCAATAGTCATAACGGCCCTTTTATTGGGCATCCTGGCATATTTTGTCTCGACTGCCACAGGCTCAGTTCCTGTGGCGTCCGCTCATGCGTTTGTCATTGGTTCCGACCCTATTGACGGCTCAACCATTAATGCACTGCCATCTGTGATGCGCATCTTTTTTAATGCGCCAATCAGCCCTATCAGCCGCGCCCACGTTTACTCGGTACAGGAAGGGCAACTGGTTGATGTCTCTGCAACTCCCAGTACCATCCCTCCAGGCAACCCTCGCGAGCTGGATACTCCCATCAAAATGCCCGCCACGCAACCACAGGGGAGCTATGAGGTAATGTGGACAGCCGCGTCCAATGATGATGGACATACTTCTTATGGCATCATTGGTTTTAATCTTGGGTTTTCCAGCACAGGGATGTCCGGGGTGCCTATTCTTGGGCCGAGCACCAGCAATAATTTGAATTCGATGCACAATTTTGATCTTTTCAGCATCCTTTCTATTGCCTGGGAATGGGTGGTGCTGATCGCTCTTACATCCTGGGTCGGGCTGCTCATCATGGACTCCTTCTTGCTGACAGGCAAGGAACGCGCGGTAACTTTGATTGAACAGGCGAGAAGACAATCTAATACGCTACAAAAACTCTGCCTTAGCGCCCTCCTTCTAGGGGAGGTTGTCTCCATCGTGCTGCGTGTGACGCGTCTGGCACAGAGTTTAGGGCAGAGCGGTTTTGATGTAAATATCCTGTTGCAGCTACTGACTCAAAGCAACTATGGGTTGCTCTGGTTGGTGCGGGTTGTGCTGGCACTCGTGGCGCTAGGCTTGCTCTACTGGATAAGTAGCCATCCGCAGAAAGTGTCGGCTGCCTCGGAGCCTGCCCAGCGCGTCACGGCTCGCACCGGGCCGCTACGGTTACAGATCACGCAGGATATTCAGCCAGCAAGCAACGGCAATCATACCAAAGATCGAGCTGAGCGTGAGTATACAACCTTTACCTCCTTGCCGTCGCATCGGTACAGCGTGATTTTAATCCCGCTGGCCGGACTGATGTTATTAACTCGTGCGCTCTCCGGTGAGGCGGCTCAAGTATTCCAGCCGCATATTAGCGCCATCGTTTTTGATTGGTTGGGGCTGATTGCTCAAAGCATCTGGTTTGGCGGTCTGGTTTATCTTGGCTATGTGATCCTGCCACGACTATCTATTGTCGAGTCGGACAGGCATCTAGAAATGTTGGCGACGTTGTTACGCCGCTTTACGCCGTTCCTACTTGCCGCTATAGGCATCTTATTTGCCTGCGATCTTTTTCTCTGTGAGGCGAGCCTTCAGGATATCCATCAATTCACTAGCGATCCGTATGGACGCACGTTGCTGGTTCAGCTTGTTATCAGTGCTATGATGGTCTGTCTGAGCCTGTATGCTTTGTTTGTGATACGCCCCAGGCTATCGCGGCAGGTGCTCCTCTTGCCTGTTGTCAATGCCGAGCTGCCCGCCCGCAGGACACGCCAGTTCGCGCTGGAACATACCAGAAGAGGGCTGAAGTATAATGTCAACGTACAGCTTTTGCTCGCGACAGGTGTGTTGTTGTGTACTGCATTAATGTCGTTCTTCGCTCCTCCCATAGTCTTTCCCAATATCAGTTACACTAACCCGGTTGTACCTGCACCGACGCCTTCGGGATCAACCAGCATACAAACAAAGCAAATCGGCGACTTTTCTGTGAATTTGCAGGTTTTACCGGGCCGGGTCGGATATGTCAATACCGTCGTCCTGGCGATAACAGATAACAGCGGCACGCCAGTAACCGATGCTCAGGTGCAATTAACCGTCAATATGGAAATAATGGATATGGGGATCAAGCGCACCACTCTCAAGGGAGGAAACTCTACCTACATCGCTACTTTTGATAAAAATGCTACCTTCTCTATGGTCGGTCTCTGGGATGTGACGGTTGCTATCCAGCGGCCAGAGCAGACACCTGTGCAGGGAACATTCCAGGTGATGCTGACCTGATAAGCATCAGGCTTGTTGAGCGATAACCTGTCACTCAACAAGCTCGTTAGTGTGATAATAGACGGGGGCACTATCAGCGTTCTTGCTCGTCTGCCTGGAGATTTGCTAATGACTGGCGATGGGCGACGGCAATGTCGCAGTAACGCGCCGCGCTTGTGAGGATGCGTTCGCGCTCTTCTCCGTTCAGTTCGCGTGTCACCTTTGCGGGTACGCCCACCGCCAACACCCCCGTCGGTATTTGCCTTTGTTCTCCTACCAGTGCGCAAGCCCCAATAATCGTTTCTGACCCGATGCGAGCGTGAGAAAGCACGACGGCGTTCATAGCGATCAGGATGCGATCACCCAGTGTAGCCCCGTGAACAACGGCATTATGTCCAATCGTACACTCTTCTCCGATGATAAGAGGGGCGTCAGGATCGACATGAAGCGTGCAATTGTCCTGGACGTTGGTACGACGACCAATCACGATAGGCGCGGTGTCGGCGCGAATGACCGTATTGTACCAGACGCTGGCTCCCTCATGCAGCGTAACATCGCCGATGACCATCGCGCCAGGGGCAATGAAGACACCTTCGGCAATGGTGGGCCAGACACCTTTGTGGGGTAGAATAGGCATGTTTCCTCCTGTTTGGCATATGGCTATGTGTTCTTGTGTGGTCTCTTTTTATTGTAAACGATCCCTGAATGGCTCTACCATGCTGCTATGATGCTACGCGTTTGATTGACCAGACAATCTCGTCCAGTCTCTGGTTGTAGTGGGCATGGGTGGGGTCAAAGCTATTAATCAGCACGCGCTGGTAGTGCTGACCTTCGGCATGAATATATTCTTGATGATTGAGAGCCAGAGCGACATGGGTGATGGCGTTGCGCCCAAAAAAGATCAGATCCCCCTCCTCCATCTCTGCTCGTTTGATGCTGTGGGTCAGGGCGTTGTCCTGCTGGTCGGCGTCTCGCGGCAGCATGTAACCGCCCATACGATAGCATAGTTGCACGAAGCCGCTACAATCTAGCCCTTCCCAACTGGTGCCTCCCCAGAGGTAGGGACGACCGAGGAAGGCTTGAGCATCTGTGGTGATTGTGTGTAGGGGTGTGCGGGGAAAGGCGTCGGTGCTCTGGCGAATACTTGCCTCCGCCCGCGATAGCCATGCTGCGTCCCCTCCCGGCAGAGCCACCTGGAGACGCTCTTGATGCGTGATGTCGAGCAGTGGCAACACTGTTGACAGGTAGATTTTGCCGTCTGGCTCATCACCGGTGGCATGGCTGTACAGTGGCGCGTGAGTGGTGGTGACGACAGCGACCAGATCAAGAGGAGAGGAGCAGGACGCGCCAACCTTGCAGAAGCCTCTGGCGATAGGATCTGCCAGTTCGCTTGTACGAATCCAGCCGATGTAGTCAGGGAGGGTAATATGCGTCCATTCGCCAGCTGTTGTATCGACAATTGCTGGCGTGTTCATCAGAGCCTGCGTGACAAGCTCTGATGAGGCTGAAGGCTCGCTACGGATATCCGCGACTCCAATGGAGATAGCGTAGGTACTTGTCATATTGGTGTTTTTGAGCTTTTTGGCATAAGCCCAATCCCTCTAACTATAGAGAACGATAAATGCTTAGCGCCGTACCGCGTTGCTCATCACGAACATCAGATTAGCGGGTCGTTCCGCCATGCGCCTCATGAGATAGGGATACCATTGTGAGCCATAGGGAACGTAGACGCGCATATTGTATCCCTGTTTCACAAGCTTTTCTTGCAGATCGCGACGAATACCGTAGAGCATTTGAAACTCGAAGGCACTTTTGCTGATACCGTGATCGCGCACAAATTGGCAGGCGGCGTTGATAATGGCTCCATCGTGCGTTGCGATGGACGGAAAGTTGCCGTGTGCAAGCAGCATCGTCATTAGTTCTACATAATTGCGATCAACGCTATCTTTGCTTTGATACGCGATAGAGGATGGTTCCTTATATGCTCCTTTGACGAGGCGGACGCGAACACCTTCAGCAATCAATTGTTCGATATCCTTTTTGCTACGATACAGGTAAGACTGGATGGCGGTCCCGACATGCTCAAATTGGCGATGCATGCGCAGTGTGGTATCAACGGTATCAGCAGTATAGGTCGATGCTTCCATATCGACACAGACAAAGGTAGTGTCCTGGGCAGCGCGTTGCAGAATGGTACAGAGGTTTTGTTCGCATGCTTCTCTGGCAATATCGAGGCCGAGAGCAGTCAATTTAACCGAGATATTGGCCTCAACAGCGGCCTGTTTCACCTGGGTAAGTGCGGCAATATAGTCTTGAGTGGCGGCCTTTGCCTCCTGCTCATCGGAAACGTTTTCTCCCAGATGGTCAAGCGCGACCTGAATGTTGCGCTGATTGAGCGTGCGTGTCGCCTCAATGGCATCATCAAGCACTTCTCCGGCGACAAAACGACGTGAGACGCCACGCGCGGCTTTATTATGCACCACAAAGTCGCGCAAGTGTTGATTATGCGCCAGATACAGCAGCGTATCTTTGAGTACCATAATCAGGTTCCTCCTTTTGCTTAACGACAGTGTTTAAACTGGTCAATGGCTTCTTTGCCGTCCACCAGCATGGGTTTTTGTAAACGCTGAAGGCCCAGAATCTCTTTTCTAGGAGTAAGTCTTTCTCTCCTAATCATACCTCTTGATGGGGTGAGGAGACAACTCCTTTGGCTGCTATGTGGCGGTTAGCCTCTCTACGGGATCATACCATTACCACTTCATAGCACGTCGAACGAGGCGATCCCAGAGCCGATCAGGGAGCAAGCGGCGTAGCAGCACTGCGCTGGCGGCGTTGCGCGGCACGATATAACGTGGGCGAGGCTTGCTGCTATCAAGGATGCGAACGATGGTGTCGGCAAATAATTGTGGCGGAAAGCCTTGCTTGCTTGAACGTGAGGCGGCCCTTTCGGCCAGGTTCAAGAGGGGTCCATATGGGCCGTTGCGGTGTGGCTCCATATGCTCTAAAGAGCGTTGGACGCTGGTTTTCCAAATATTAGTCGGGCTGGAACTAGGCTCAATCAGCACGACGCGAACGCCAAATGGGGCAAGCTCTACGCGTAAGGCATCGCTGATCGCTTCGAGCGCGAACTTGCTGGCGGCGTATACGCCTGTGATGGGAGTGGCAATGCGCCCGCTCACGCTGCTAACATTAATAATGCTCCCTCTGGCTTCTTTGAGCAGGGGAAGAAAATGCTGTATCACATTGACATGAGCAATAAGATTAAGCTCAAATAACGCCCGAATATCATCGAGAGCAGCCAGTTCAATCGGGCCGCCAGTCGCGGTGCCAGCATTATTGAAGAGCGCGTCCAACGCATTTGCTTGCATCGAGGTTAGCTGCGCTTTTACCTGCTGCGCCAGCTCCGTGACCTGCTCTTCCTGGGTGATATCACACAATAGTGGCGTCAGGTTTTCTTGATATCCCAGCCTGCTCGCTTCTGCGACGAGATCCGTTGCGTCAGCCTCTTTGCGAACAGTGGCAAAGACATGCCAGCCGCGTTTTGCCAGTTCCAGAGCGGTCACGCGTCCAAAGCCGCTGGAACAGCCTGTAATCACAATCGTTTTCTTACCCATTTGCACTTCCTATGCGGCTCCATAAGCCCAGACGTATCAGTTCGTTACGAGCCTCGAAGCCGAAAAGTTCCGGGTCCATCTCGTGCCCGTGCCGAATAACCAGGCCGCGCAACATCTCGATCTGTTCCGCTTTCGAGGCGCTATCGCGCTCAAAGGGTATGTGTTGCGCCAACTGCTCGATTGCTTGCCTATTGTACCATTGCTGTTGAGATTCTGCCATAGAGCAATGTCCTTGCCAGGGCGGGATAGTATTGGAACGATATTGTTGATGCTATTTACCATAAGCAATGGTACCATCCAGCGAGAGAGTGTTCAAGGTTGATTTGTGGTGTGTTGGAACAATATGAATAATGGCGAAATCTATAGCCAATTTTCCCTAGAGGCCGCGTCGATACTTGATTACTGAAGGATATCGGTGTTAGTGTGATAAGGAAGCACCATAGATCAAGATATATTAACGTACGAAGGTAGGCGAAGAAGATGATTTGTACATATTGCAATGTGAATAGAGTAGACAATGAAGCCCCCTGCCCAAACTGTGGGGCACCTTCGCCGCTATTGGCTGCGTCACGAGCGAATGGCTGGGGAACAGCGGGACCGGTTACAGCGGCGTGGGGAGACCAGGCAGCCTCTTCCAATGCGGCCTGGAACCAGATTCCTCAACTCTCATTTGAGGCGCAGCCTCCATCATATGGGTTTCAATCTCCAATACAGCAACCGCAGGGACAACAGCAATCGTTGCTGCCCGTTCCCTATCAAAATGGTATGGGGATGCAACCTGGACATTCGCTTCCTCTACAACTTGTGCCTGCTCAAACGATAGAGCAACTACTCCCGGCTTTGCCTGAAGAGACTGAAAGTGTCTACGTTCCGCCAATGTATACCAAGCCGCGAGCAATTATTCCGCGCTACCGCATTATTAGCGGCGTGCTCAGTATTTTGATTGTCTCTTTGATAGTGTGTTCCGGTGCGGGCTACTATGCTCAGGCCAGCGGTAAACTGGACCAGGTGAAAAACTTCTTTACTAGCAAGCCTCCCGCCAGTCTCAAGGCGATACCAGGTGCCAATTTGCCCGATCCACCAGATCGTATCGATAAAGGTCCAGCTTACGGCGTCATACCCTCAGCCAGTACTGCGTCTGTCATTGATCCGCAGCGCAATATTACGCTCCGCCCTGAAAAAGCATTTAAAGCTGGCCAGATGTTTTATATTACATATAGTGTGCAGCATCCAAACACAGGTGGTACGGTATACATCAAGCTCTATACGGATAATGCCTATTTTACTACTTTGCAGAGCAAACAGATCAAGGCTGGTGATACGCTCAGTGGCAGCGCGACGATTGTTTTCCCGGAGCCAAGCGAGGGAAAGGCTGAGCTATATTGGAACAACCAGCTAGCGCAAACGCTGTATTTCGTCGTGAGATAAACAAAAGAGGCAGCCACAAAAATAGAGGTATCCAACGGGAGACCTCTATTTTTGTGGCTGCCTGCAATAAATAATTTAGCATTGGGTTTCGACTGTGACATCGCCGAAAACCTGGACCTGGCAGGCAAGACGTAGATCAGGATTCTTCTTATGGGCGCGACCCAGACGGAATTTTTCCAGGAAAGTAGGGGGATTGGTGTTAGACGCTGGCGAGACAATAACGCGATCAGTTGCGCATAGGCCATTTCCGTGACAGTTGGCAAGTTTCCAGATCCCACAATAGACGGGAACATCATTTTCTAATGCGGGGTAGCGTACGCTTTCGCCTTCAGGCACATCAACTCGCACATTTTCACGCTTATAAAAAATGGTTGGCACGGCTCTATCCTCCGTAATCGTCTTTGATTGGTATGGTAAAAGTGGGCTGGATGCAACCAGCAAGCTATTCCGGCTGAATAGCAAGCCATTCTTACATGTCAGAGTGTAGCATAGAAGGGGGAGAGCGTCAACCTGAAAAAACGAAGGCCCGGCGCTGTTCGAGCTAGCGCCGGGCGAAAAGCGTTGGAACGCGAAAAGATATCAGGCTACCGTCACAGAGACCGTGATGATTTGCGGGCTATCCTGGATCGTCGTATTGCCACTTCCGCTGGCTGTAATGGTAATGGTCGCTGTGTAGGTGCCGGGCGTGGTCAGCGTCGTTGTGTCCAGGCTGATAGCGATAGTAGAGCCACCGCCGGTGTCTGTGCCAGAAGCAGTACCTACTATCAGCCAGGGACTATTCCCGACGGCGGTCCAGGAAATCGGGCGCGTGCAACTACCGGACTCGCTCAACGTGAGATTCTGGCTTGCGGGCGTTGCAGTTCCCTGGGATACATTAAAGAGCATATTGGACGGAACGCCCTGCAATTGACAGGGTTGTAACACCGTTAGCGTCACGGTGAGTGTTTGTGGGCTTCCTTGCGCTTGCATGCTAGCGGAGTCAGTTGCCCCAATCGAGATCTGGGTGGTGTAAGTTCCAGGAGCCAGACCTGCGAGGGTGGGAGCTATCGATAAAGCTGTGGATTGCCCGCTGGCAGTAAAGGAGCCAGCCAACGGGGAAAGCTTTAACCAGGAAACTGAGCCATTGATAGTGGCGTTCCAGTTCAATGGCCAGTTACAGTTGCCTGCAGCCATAATAGTGACCGATTGTGGCGTCGGATCGGCACCATTTTGCATGCCGCTAAAAGCGAGCGAGCTTGATGACGGCTGTTGTAAGGTACAGGGAGGCAGTACATTGAAGTTAATCATAATGGACTGCGGGCTGCCTCCGGCAACGACATTATTTGAATCGGTTCCGCTCAAGATAACCTGACCTACGTAAGTGCCGGGGCTGAGAGAACTGGCGCTGACGTTTACCGTCAACAGGGCAGTTTGACCCGGAGGGATCGTGCCGCCGGTTGGTGATGCGCCCAGCCAGAGCGTGGTCAGGGTGTTGATGGAGGTGCGCCACATCAGCGGACTCCCACCAGTATTGGTGATCGTGACCGTCTGACCCGGAGGAGTGGGTTGTCCCTGGGTGGTGCTAAAGTTGAGATTAAGCGGGGAGGCGTTCAAAATTGGTGCGGCTGGCGGCGGCGGTGCTTGAACGGTTAATTGTACCATCACCGACTGCGTTGACTGAGCTGCTGTAACTGTG